>CALMYM010000418.1 GCA_937873675.1 uncultured Alphaproteobacteria bacterium
CGGCCAGGTGCTCGACACCGTGTCGATCGAGAACTTCGTGTCGGTGCCGCACACCGAAGGTCCGAAGCTCGCCGCGGCGCTCGAGGCGCACGTCGCCGACTATTCCGTCGACGTGATGAAGCTGCAGCGGGCGACGGGCCTCAGAGCCGGCGCTTCCGCGAGCGATCCGATCGAGGTCGATCTCGCCTCCGGCGCGTCGCTCAAGGCCAAGTCGGTGATCCTGTCGACCGGTGCGCGCTGGCGCGAGATGGGCGTGCCGGGCGAGCAGGAGTACAAGGCCAAGGGCGTGTGCTTCTGCCCGCATTGCGACGGCCCGCTGTTCAAGGGCAAGCGCGTCGCGGTGATCGGCGGCGGCAACTCCGGCGTCGAGGCGGCGATCGATCTCGCCGGCATCGTCGCCCACGTCACGCTGATCGAGTTCGATTCGAAGCTCAGGGCCGACGAGGTGCTGCAGAAGAAGCTGCGGTCGCTGCCGAACGTCACCATCCACGTCTCGGCACTGACCACCGAAGTCGTCGGCGACGGCGAGAAGGTCACCGGCCTCAACTACGAGAACCGCGTCGACGGCTCGATCCACGCGGTCGAGCTCGAGGGCATCTTCGTGCAGATCGGTCTCCTGCCCAACAGCGAGTGGCTGGAAGGGGCGATCAGGCTCTCCAACCGCAAGGAGATCGAGATCGACGCCCGCGGCGCGACCTCGGTGCCGGGCGTCTTCGCCGCCGGCGACGCGACCCCCGTGCCCTACAAGCAGATCATCATCGCCATGGGCGCCGGCGCCACCGCGGCGCTGTCGGCCTTCGACCACCTGATCCGCACCTCCGCCCCGGCGTGAGACGGGATCGACGAACGAGATCGACGGGCGGGTCCGAAAGGGCCCGCCCGTCGGCGTTTCGGCCCCTCGCGGAGGGAATCGCGGCGCCCGGCCCGGCTCGTGGATGATCGGCGATGCGGTGGTTCAGTTCGTCCGCGACATGTTCTAGAAATCGGGAGCAACCGATCGGCGGGACCGCGGAGAAAGAACGAACATGAAGGCGAGGGTTCAGGAACTCTACGAGGGCGAGAGCCGCGAAGCGGTCAGATTCCGCTACGCGCTCCTGGTCTTCGACGTGGTGACCATCCTCTTCCTC
Organism: uncultured Alphaproteobacteria bacterium; assembly: GCA_937873675.1. GTDB lineage: Bacteria > Pseudomonadota > Alphaproteobacteria > Rhizobiales > Ancalomicrobiaceae > CALBKH01. Next base: position 1,128 of record CALMYM010000418.1, read on the forward strand.
GTCGCCTCGTCGTTCACCGACCACTCGTTCACGGTCGAAGCGATCGACGCGGTGATCGGCATCGTTCTGGTGGCGGATTTCGCCGCCCGTCTGTGGATCAGCCGGCATCGTCTCGCCGACCTCGTCCATCCGCTCGGCATCGCCGACATCGTGGTGATCGGCTCGCTGCTGGCGCCGATGGTCGGCGAGGGCTTCGCCTTCCTCAGGGTCGCGCGCATGCTGCGGCTGCTGCGCTCCTACCAGACGATGAAGCGACTCCGGCAGGACTTCGTCTTCTTCCGCCGCAACGAGCAGACGATCACCGCCGCGGTGAACCTCACGGTCTTCATCTTCTTCATGACGGCGATCGTCTACGAGACCCAGCACTACGTCAACGACAAGATCAACGACTACGCCGACGCGCTCTATTTCACCGTCACGACGCTGACGACCACCGGTTTCGGCGACATCACGCTCGACGGGCGAGGCGGGCGGATGATCTCGGTGGTGATCATGATCTTCGGCGTGTCGTTCTTCCTGCGCCTCGTCCAGGTGATGCTGCGGCCGCCCAAGGTCGAGCACCGCTGCCCGCGCTGCGGCCTCACCCGCCACGATCACGACGCCGTCCACTGCAAGGCCTGCGGCGAGATCCTGAACATCACCGACGAAGGCGCGGTGTGACCGCCACCGCTGTCGGCCTCCGGCTCGATCACACCGCTTCGGCGATGGTGACGGCGAGGGTCGCGAGCACATAGGCGAGGTAGACGGCGAGCAGCAGCGCGCCGCGGCTCCTCGGCACCACCCGGCCGCGCGGCAGGATCAGGATCATGCTCACCCAGCCGAAGACCAGGGCGACGGCGACCTCGGCGAGCGGCACTACGATCGGCGTGATCGTGGCGGCGATGCCGACGATGGCGAGGCCGTTGAAGAGATTGGAGCCGAGTAGCGTGCCGAGGCCGATGTCGTCGTGACCACGGCGGCGCGAGGCGACGACGGTGGTCAGTTCCGGCAAGGACGTGCCGATCGCCACCACGGTGGCGCCGATGACGTAGTCGTCGATGCCGAAGCGTGTGGCGAGGCCGACGGCGCCGAAGACGAAGAGCCGGCCGGCGCCGACCAGCATCATCACGCCGACGGCGAGATAGGCCGCCGCCATGCCCGCCGAGCGCCGGGGCAGGTCGGCCCCCTCCTCGGCCTCGGCGAGGTGGCGCCGCCGACCGGTGCGGAAGCCGACGACGGCCCAGACGAGGAAGAGACCGAGGAGCAACCCGCCTTCCCAGCGCTCGAGGCGACCATCGAGGAGGAAGACGAGAAGCACGAAGGGGGCGATCAGCGCCGCGGCGGCCGTCGTGCGCTCCGTCGATCCCGCGGCGACGGAGCGGTGGAGGAGCACCAGCCCGAGCACCAGGGCGATGTTGACGACGTTGCTGCCGAGGGTGTCGCCGAGGCCGATCTCGGGGCGGCCGGAACCGGCGGCGACGATCGAGACGAAGAGCTCGGGCGCCGAGGTGACGGCGGCGCCAAGGGTGGTGGCGACGAAACCCCGCGGCAGACGCAACGTCTTCGCCGTCCCGAGCACGCCGGTCAGGAACAATTCACCGCCGAAGGCGGCGAGAACGACGGCGACCACCACCGCCGCGACTTCGATGGACGTCTCGAGCATGTCTCGATCCGTTCCGCCCGCACAGCGTCGGCGGGCTCTCGGCCGCTCGGGCGCTGCGGCCCCGCGGGCTCACCTGACCAGCGTCACCGGCACTTCGACGAGATGCAGCACCTTCATGGCGACCGTGCACAAGAGGAGGCCGGCGGCCGAGCCCAGGCCCATGGTGCCGAGGACGACGAGGTCGACCTTCTCGGTGGCGGGGAGATCGGCGATGGTCTGCGGCGGGTCGCCGATCTCGAGGCGTTCGTGGATCGATACACCGGCGGCCCGGAAGCGGTCGCGGGCGCCGGCGAGCGCCGCTTCGCCGTTCTCGCGCAGTTCGGCGAGCATCTCCTCGCGATACATGGCGAGCGTGCGGAATTCCGGTTCGGGCTGGACGTTGACCAGCAGCACCTCGATCGAGCGCAGCTCGCTCGCCAGCCGGATCACGTGATCGACGGCCTTGTCGGCATGGGACGAGCCGTCGACGGCGACGAGGACTTTCATCATGGCGACACCTCCGGCTCCGATGGCGGGGACGGTCTGCCTCCGACGGCCGACCGATCTCTCGTTCCATCCTGTCGGCCCATCCTATCGGCTCGGCGACCCTCCGCCAAGAACGGGAGACCCCCAGGCGCCACACGCGACGGACGTCGGTCGGCTTCCGCCTCGGCACGGACTACGGCATGCTGCGGTTCACGGGACGAACCGTCCGGCCGGACCCATCCGCCACACGACGCGTTCGCCCGAGAGGGGGGAGACGACATGGCGACCGTCCGAGGATGGCTGTTCGCGCTTTCGGCGATGTCGGCTCTCGCCGCCGGACCGGCTCACGCCACCGCGACGCTGACCTGCGACATCGAGGATCCGGTGCTGATCTTCAACGTCACGGCGACCGTAGGCCACGAGGCGACGTCGGTCTCCGGCACGCGGGGTGAACTGAAGCTGCGGCGCGAGGGGCGGACGATCACCCTCGAGGCCGACCATCTCGTCGCCACCTGGATCGAAGGCGACGAGCTGCGCCTGCGGTTCCACATCTTCGCCGAGGGCGACGGGCGCGACACCGACCTCGTGATCCTGACGCGCCGCCGCAACGAGATCGACTACGCCGGCCGATATCGGCTGACGACCGACGAGAAGCGCGACGACGCTCGTCGCGGCAAGGTCGCCTGCACCCTCGGCTGAGCCGATCGGCGCTGCCTGCGACGACCGGCTGCCCAGCGGATCGCGGTCCTCAGCGACGCGCGGCCTTCGCTGCGGCGAAGTCGGCGGCGCTCGCGTAGGACGACTGGGTCCCGGGTCTGGTCACCGAATCGGCGGCATAGAGCGCGGCGTCGGCGAGGGCGGCGGCGACGTCGCGGCTCTCGGCGTAGAAGCGGGCGAAGGCGCCGATGAAGGCGTCGCCGGCGCCGGGGGGGTCGCGGTGGGTGACCGCCACCCGGGCGACCCGGAAGCCGCCGCCGGCGTCGACCACCAGCGCGCCGTCGGCACCGAGGGTGACGATCACGGTCCGCACGCCCCGCTCGACGAGAAGGCGCGCCGCGGCGATCGCCTGGGTCTCGTCCTCGACCGGCAGGCCGGTCAGAAGCGCCAGTTCGGTGCGGTTGGGCACGAGGAAGGTGACGGCGCCGACGACGTCGAGATCCAGCGGCACGGCGGGAGCCGGATTGAGCACCGTCTCGATGCCGCGGGCGCGGGCGAAGCGGATGGTGTGGTGGACGGTCTCGAGCGGGATCTCCAGCTGCAGCAGGATCAGATCGCAGGTCTCGAGATCCGTCGCCGCCGCGTCGACGTCGGCCGGGAACAGCCGGGCGTTGGCGCCTTTGACGATGAGGATCGAATTCTCCCCCGACGGCTCGACGAAGATCGGCGCCACGCCCGACGAGATACCGGGGACGCGGCCGACGTGGCGCGTGTCGATGCCGAAGCGGTGGAAGTTGGCGAGCGAGGTGTCGGCGAAGGCGTCGTCGCCGACCTTCGACACCATCACCACCTCGGCCCCGAGCAGCGCCGCGGCGACCGCCTGATTCGCGCCCTTGCCACCGCAGCCGATGCGGAAGTCGGGTGCCTCGATGGTCTCACCGGGCACCGGCATGCGGGTGACATAGGTGACGAGGTCGATGTTGGTCGATCCGACGACGGCGATGCGGGGCGGCATGGGGGCTCTCCTCGGCGGAGACGGAGCGGCGATGATGCGGGATGCGCGAGGTGCAGATTACGCGAGGATTCGCGAAGGTCGACGCCCCCGCCCCTCGCATGGCGCGGAGCGGTCGGTGTTCGGGAAGGATCGGATATGTGGCTCCGCCCCTGCCCCTCGCATGGCTCGGGGCGTTCGCAACTCGAAAAGCCCCGCCGGGGCTTTTCGTCCTGGCCGTCGGCCGGGACCACTCCCTGCCCTCCGCTCGCGCTCCGAGCGTTCGCCCCTCGAAAACGTCCACCGGACGTTTTCGTCGACGCCTTCGGCGTCGACCGGAACTCACTCCTCGAAGAACTTGTTCTCGACGAGGTGGGTGATGGCGGTCATGGCTTCGTGGGCCTGGGGACCGCGGGCGACGACGCGGATGGAGGTGCCGATCGACGCGGCGAGCATCATCAGCCCCATGATCGACAGGCCGCCGACCGTCTGGTTGTCCTTGGACACCTCGATCTCGGCATCGAACTGCTCGACGGTGTGGACGAATTTGGCGGAGGCGCGGGCATGCAGGCCGCGCTTGTTGGTGATGGCGAGATCGCGCGAGATGTCGTCCGTCGCTTCCCCGCTCATTCCGTTCCCCCGGCAACGGGCCCGTGGGCCCATGATTCGAACGCGTCGGCCACGCCTCAGCCCTGCAGCACCTGGCTGGCGACGTTGATGTACTTGCGACCGGCTTCCTTGGCCTCGACCACCGCATCGACGAGACCGCGCTCGCAGCGCACCTTGGCGAGCTTGACCAGGAGCGGCAGGTTCATGCCCGCCACGACTTCGATCGACCCGCCGTTCATCACCGAGATGGCGAGGTTGGACGGCGTGCCGCCGAACATGTCGGTCAGGATGGCCACGCCGGCCCCGTCGTCGACCGACCTCACCGCATCGAGGATGTCCTGACGGCGCTGCTCCATGTCGTCTTCCGGCCCGATGCAGATCGTCGCGACCCTGTCCTGCGGTCCCACGACGTGCTCGAGCGCCTTGACGAACTCCTTGGCGAGATCCCCGTGGGTCACGAGGACGAGACCGATCATCAACAGCTCCCTCGACGAGGACGCACCACCCCTGGGGGCTGCGCCACGGTGGCGACCTCGCCCCGCTTCCTCGACAGACGTCGAAAAATGGTCGGGTCCGCGCCGAAGTTCAAGTGGCAAATTCATGCCGGGGGGGAAATCACCGTGCCATTCCGTCAGGCGTCGCGAGGGCCGCGAGGATGCGCACGACCGGCGAGGCGTCCTCGATCCAAAGCGCCAGACGCGGCAGCGACACGTCGGCGATCATGGTCGCGAGATCGCCCCTGTCGCGGTCGGGCAGGCGTTCCGGGCATTCGCGCACCAGATCGACGACGAGCCCGACGACGCCGGCCGGTTCGTGGGCGATGTCGACGATGCCGAGGCCGCGCGCCTCGATCAGTCCGGCGAGCGGTTCGACGGCGCGGGCGACGAGGCGGCCGGACGCTTCCTGAAGCTCCAGGCGGTCGTCGCCGATCAACGCGGCATGGACGGCGAGACGGCGCGCCTCGGCGAGAAGCTCGAGCGCCAGACGCGATTTGCCCGACCCGGAGGCGCCACGCAGCAGGATGGCCCGCGCGCCCCACAGGATCGCGGTGGCGTGATGGGTGGCGAATCCTTCAGCCAACTTCACCTCCCGGCAGCGACACGACGAAACGGGCGCCGGCGATCGACCCGTCGTCACGGCTGCGATTCTCGGCGACGATCGTGCCGCGGTGAGCCTCGACGATCTGGCGCGAGATGGCGAGGCCGAGGCCGGAATTGTTGCCGAAGCTCTCGCCCTCGGGGCGGTCGGTGTAGAAGCGCTCGAAGATGCGGTCGACCTTCTCGGCGCGGATGCCCGGGCCGTCGTCTTCGACCACCACCTCGACCCGGCCGTCGGTCGAGGTCAACGAGAGCCGCACCTCGCCACCGTCGGGCGAGAAGGAGCGGGCGTTGTCGACGAGGTTGGTGAAGACCTGGCCGAGGCGGCTGTCGTGGCCCATGACGACGAAGGCGAGGCCGGGGGCAGTCGGCGGGTCGATCTTCAGAATGACCTTCTGATCGCGGTCGGAGGCGAGGTCGTTCTGCAGCGACGCCACGGCGGAGAGGAGGGCGCGCACGTCGACCGGGGCGGCGTCCTGGCGCGCCAGTTCGGCATCGAGACGCGAGGCGTCGGAGATGTCGGTGATGAGGCGGTCGAGCCGCTTCACGTCGTGCTGGATCACCTCCATCAGGCGACCGCGCGACGTCTCGTTGCGGGCGAGCGGCAGCGTCTCCACCGCGCTGCGCAGCGAGGTCAGCGGGTTCTTCAACTCGTGCGCCACGTCGGCGGCGAAGCTCTCGATCGCCTCGAGGCGGTTGTAGAGGGCCCTGGTCATGTCGCGCGGCCCCCGCGGCAGGTGGTCGACCTCGTCGGGGCGGTCGGGGAAGTCGGGGATCTCCTCGCGCGCCTTGGCCGAGCGGCGCACCCGATCGGCGGCCGCGGCGAGCCGGCGCAGCGGCGCGGCGATGGTGCCGGCGAGCAGGATCGACAGCGCGATGATGACGCCGGAGGCGACGAGGAAGACCCGGATGATCGCCATGCGCTCGGCGCGGACGATACCGTCGATGTCGCCGGCCTGGGTGGAGAGCTGCAGCGCGCCGAGAATGGTGCGGCCGCGGTGGATCGGCACCGCCACGGTGACGATCATCGCCCCCTGGCGGGTGACGCGGACGATCGGCATGGTGTCGCCGGCGAGCGCCGCGGCCACTTCCGGATAGTCCTTGCCGGCGGCGAAGCCGAGCTCGCGATAGACCGGCAGGTCCTGGCCGCCGCGCAGCCAACGCGACACGGTCTCGATCGCCCGGTGGAAGATGCCGGGATCTTCGGTCGCCGGCGTCTTCGTGGCGGCGTCGGGCCCGAAATTGCCGCGGCGATAGAGATTGCGGCTGTCGATCACCAGGAAGCCGTCGCGGTCCCAGACCCGCGCCGGGGTCTTGGCGGGGGAGACGAGACGGCGAAGGATCGGCGCGACCCGCATCGGGTCGATGGGGAATTCCAACGAGAATTCGTCGGCGGGTTCCGGCTTCTCTTCCGGGCGCGGCTTCTCCTCACCGATCTCCTGCTTGAGGAGCGCTTCGAGATCGATGGCGCCGACGCCGGTGTCGCTCTGGGTCGAGGCGGCGATGGCAGCGGAGATGATCTCGCCCTGGGTCTCGAGGCTCTCGACGCGGGCGTCGATCAGGCCGGCGCGGAAGCGGTCGAGATAGAGGATCGAGGCCAGGAGGATGACGAGGCCGAAGAGATTGACGAGGGCGATGCGGCGGGTGAGCGAGGAGAAGGCGGTGGCGCCGACGGCGCGGGCGATGCGCCGCCCCACGAGCCGCGCTCCGCGCAGCCTCCGCGGGAAACGGCGGCGCTCGGCGGTCATCGGCGTCTCGTCGGTCCGGCTCGACACGCGCCCGTCACATCTCCTTGAAGCGATAACCGACGCCGTAGAGCGTCTCGATCATCTCGAAGTCGTCGTCGACCGCCTTGAACTTCTTGCGCAGCCGCTTGATGTGGCTGTCGATGGTGCGGTCGTCGACATAGACCTGATCGTCGTAGGCGGCGTCCATCAGGGCGTTGCGGCTCTTGACCACGCCGGGACGCTGGGCCAGCGCATAGAGGATGAGGAATTCGGTGACGGTCAGCGTCACCTGCTCGCCCTTCCAGGTGCAGGTGTGGCGCTCCTGATCCATGGTGAGGGGGCCGCGCTCCAGCACCTTGGCGGCGTCGGTCGGCTTCACCGCGCCCTCGCCCTTGGCGCCGGCGCGCCGCAGCACCGCCTTGACCCGCTCGACCAGCAGGCGCTGGGAGAAGGGTTTGCGGATGAAGTCGTCGGCGCCCATCTTGAGGCCGAAGAGCTCGTCGATCTCGTCGTCCTTGGAAGTGAGGAAGATCACCGGCAATTCGGACTTCTGGCGCAGACGGCGCAGCAGCTCCATGCCGTCCATGCGCGGCATCTTGATGTCGAAGATGGCGAGGTCGGGCGGGTTGGCCTTCAGGCCGTCGAGGGCGGAGGCTCCGTCGGTGTAGGTCTGGACCCGGTAGCCTTCGGATTCGAGCGCGATGGAGACCGAGGTCAGGATGTTGCGGTCGTCGTCGACGAGAGCGATGGTGGGCATGCGGGCAATCACTCCGGAATTGGCGATCCGCGTGCCTTCCAGCACCGCGAATATGCGCAAATCATGGCGGCGATCATAGCCGAGGCACCGAGTCGTGGCCAGCGAGCGAGGGCGGCGGGGTGCGGCGAGACGAGGCGCACCGCGCCGAAGACCCTCGGGGAACGGCTTCGGACGGGAATTTCGCCTCCGAACCCGGCCGTGTTCCGGTTTCTTCCGTCGATGCAGCATCTTGGCCGATCGGTTGCGATCCGCGGCCGGTTGCATCGGATCGGGTCGGTGCATTAGCCTCACGGCGTTCGTCGACGCAGCCGCCGCCACGTCGCATCCCCACGACGAGGACCTCCGATGACCGAACCCGATACCTTCTCGCCCGTCGCCACCTCGCGCCGGCTCGTCCGCGAAGCCCGCACCGCGGCGCTGTCGACCCTCGCGCGGCGCACCGGCCACCCCTTCGGATCGCTGGTGACGGTGGCCTGCGAGCCGGACGGTTCGCCGATCCTCCTGATGTCGACGCTCGCCGCGCACAGCCGCAATCTCGCGGAGGATCCGCGCGCCTCGCTGCTCTTCGTCGAGGGCACGCTCGGCGATCCGCAGCAGGGCGGGCGGGTGACGCTCACCGGTGCGGTCGAACGGATCGCCGACGACGCGGCGCAACGCCGGCGCTATCTCACCCGCAATCCGGACGCCGCTCTCTACGCCGGCTTCGGCGATTTCGCCTTCTTCCGGTTGGAACTCGACGATTGCCATCTCGTCGCCGGTTTCGGCCGGGCGATGCGGGTGCGGCGCGAGGATTTCCTCGTCGACTGCTCGGATGCGGCGGCGCTCGTGGCGGCGGAGAGCCGGCTCGTCGCCGGCTTCACCGAGACGCCGACGCGCATCGCCGCCTGGGCGGCGAAGCTCGGGGCGCCGGCCGGCGATTGGACGGTCGTCGGCATCGACCCGGAGGGGATCGATCTCGCCACCACGGCGGACGAGGGACGCGTCTTCCGGCGCCTCCTCCTGCCGCATCCGGTGGGGTCTCCGGAGGCGCTGGAGACGGCGCTGCGCGGCTGGGAATAACCTTCCCTTTTGCAAGGAATTTCTTCTAAACGATTCAATACGATAAGCATTCAATCCGACTTTCGGCACCCTTGTTCGGACCGGGAGCGGTGTAGTATTTTGCACCCGCTCACATCGGCAGGAACGGCCGATCGACGATCCATCCGAAGACGGATGATCGGTGAGCGGGATACTTCGTGACGAGGCATCCCGGGTCGGTTCACCTTTTCGCGGAGGAGTCTTGCCCTCGAGTCAGACCGGTATCCGGGCCCGCAGCCCTGGCCCCGCCGAGATCGGGTTCGCCCGTCTCGCCGTCGTCCATCGCGCCTCCGGCGCCGCAGTCTTCGTGTGAGATTCCGAATATTCGCAGGGCGGCTCGATCGCCCGCACCGTCGATGATCGACGGTGTCTTCGCCCATCCTTGTCGACCCGCGCCTCGTTCCTGCGCCTCACGACCGAAATCGTGACCCGAGCGCGTGTACCCGTCGGAGAACGCTGATGTCCCATGCTCCCACCATGAACGCCAAACTGATCGCCTGGGTCGACGAGGTCGCCAAACTGACCAAGCCGGACCGGATCCACTGGTGTGACGGTACCCAGGAGGAATACGACCCCCTCTGTCAGGAGCTGGTCGACGCCGGCGTGTTCACCCGCCTGAACCCGGCGAAGCGCCCGAACTCGTTCCTCGCCCGGTCGTCGCCGTCGGACGTCGCCCGCGTCGAGGACCGCACCTTCATCTGCTCGAAGACGAAGGACGAGGCCGGCCCGACCAACAACTGGGCCGATCCCGACGAGATGCGCGCCACCATGAACGGCCTCTTCGACGGCTGCATGCGTGGTCGCACCATGTACGTCATTCCGTTCTCGATGGGACCGCTCGGCTCGAAGATCGCCCAGATCGGCGTCGAAGTGACCGATTCGGCCTATGTCGCCGTCCACATGCGGATCATGACCCGCATGGGTCAGAAGGTGCTCGACGTGCTCGGCGACGACGAGTTCGTCCCCTGCATCCACTCGGTCGGCGCGCCGCTCGCCGCCGGCGAGGCCGACAGCACCTGGCCGTGCAACGACACCAAGTACATCGTCCACTTCCCCGAGACCCGTGAGATCATGTCCTACGGCTCGGGCTACGGCGGCAACGCGCTGCTCGGCAAGAAGTGCTTCGCGCTGCGCATCGCCTCGGTGATGGCGCGCGACGAGGGCTGGCTGGCCGAGCACATGCTCATCCTCGGCGTCAAGAACCCGACCGGCGAGAAGACCTACGTGGCGGCCGCCTTCCCGTCGGCCTGCGGCAAGACCAACTTCGCCATGATCATCCCGCCCAAGGGCTACGAGGGCTGGGAGGTGACGACGATCGGCGACGACATCGCCTGGATCAAGCCGGACGCCCGCGGCGTGCTGCACGCCATCAACCCGGAGAACGGCCTGTTCGG
>CALMYM010000419.1 GCA_937873675.1 uncultured Alphaproteobacteria bacterium
GAGATTCAAGTGTGACTGGAGTTCAGACGTGTGCTCTTCCGATCTGGTGCGGTGAGCGAAGCGAACTGCCCCACTCGTGAACCCGGCGAGAGCCGTGAGCTTCCGCGAGTTCGACCGCTGCACCTCGCTCCGCTCGGCGCACCCTACGGGGTCGCCGATCGGCGCTGTTTGCATCCCGGCCGCGCATGCCTACATGTGGACGAATGCGGCCGCTGCGGCCCAGCCTTTCGGAGTTCCCATGTCCCAGTCCCCCACCGCTTCCGGCCCCGAATCCTGGCACGGCACCACGATCGTCGCGGTGCGCAAGGGCGGGCGCGTCGTCGTCGCCGGCGACGGGCAGGTGACGCTCGGGGCGACGGTCATCAAGCATTCGGCCCGCAAGGTCCGGCCGATCGGCCGCGGCGACGTCATCGGCGGATTCGCCGGGGCGACCGCCGACGCCTTCACCCTGTTCGAGCGGCTGGAGAAGAAGCTCGAGCAATATCCCGGTCAGCTCACCCGCGCCTGCGTCGAGCTCGCCAAGGACTGGCGCACCGACCGCTACCTGCGCCGGCTCGAAGCGATGATGATCGTCGCCGACAAGACCACGACGCTGGTGCTGACCGGCACCGGCGACGTGCTCGAACCGGAGGACGGGGTGGCCGGCATCGGTTCGGGCGGGACCTACGCGCTGGCCGCGGCCAAGGCGCTGATCGACCAGGATCTCGACGCCGAGGCGATCGCTCGGCGCGCCATGAAGATCGCCGCCGACATCTGCGTCTACACCAACACCAACGTCGTGGTGGAGAGCCTCGGCTGATGGGCGACGCCCCCCTTGCCCGCATGTTCGACGAGGAGGATCTCGCCGCGGCGGTGGCCGCCGGCGTGGTCCCGGTCGACGTGGCCGAGGCCTTCACCGGCTTCGTCGCGACGCGCCGCGGGCCGGCGGCGCGCGCCGACGAGGAAGAGGTGCGTTTCGTCACCTCCTTCAACGACATCTTCGTCACGCTCGGCATCGGGCTCGTCACCGGCGCCATCGCGCTGCTCGTCGGCCGCCATTCGATCGGCTGGGCCGCAGCGGGGATCGCGGTCGCCGCCTGGGGGCTCGCCGAACTCTTTTCGCGGCGATGGCTGATGGCCTTCCCGAGCATCGTGCTCGCCGGCATCGGCGTCGTCGCGTCGGCCATCGCGGCCTTCGGCGCTCTGGAACCGCGGCTGGCCGCGGAGGGCGTCACCATGCTCGCCGGTGCGGTGGTGGCGCTCGCCGTCGGTTTCGCCCATTGGCGGCGGGTCGCCGTGCCGATGTCGGTGGCCGCCGCGACGGCCGCGGCGGGCGCCGCCGTCCTCGCCCTCGTCGACCTCGCCGCGCCGACCGTCATGCGGAACCATTCGGACGCGGTCATCCTGCCGCTCGGCCTCCTGGCCTTCGTTCTCGCCATGTGGTGGGACGCCTCGGACCGCGAACGGCGGACGCGACGCACCGATGTCGCCTTCTGGCTGCACATCCTCGCCGCGCCGGCGATCGTCCATCCGCTCGTCTCGGCCGCAGGCATCCAGTTGGGCGATCTCGGCGCCGGTCAGGCGGCCTTCGTCGTCGTGCTGTTCGCGTTCCTCGCCGTCGTGGCGCTGGTGATCGATCGCCGCGCCCTGCTCGTCTCCGGGCTCCTCTATCTCGGCGTGTCGATCGCCGTGCTGCTGAAGCGCTCCGCCTGGAACGCGATGCACGGCGAGGGCGTGACGCTCGGGATCGTCGGCGCCGTCATCCTGCTCCTCGCCATCGGCTGGCGACCCCTCAGGGCCGTCGCGCTGAACCTCACCCCGGCGCGGCTGCGCGCCGTCGTTCCTCTTCCCGCTGCTCCTCGAGGGTCTCGCCCATGACCGATTTCTCGCCGCGCGAGATCGTCTCCGAACTCGACCGCTTCATCGTCGGCCAGAAGGACGCCAAGCGGGCGGTGGCCATCGCCCTGCGCAATCGCTGGCGCCGCCAGCAGCTCTCGGGGCCGCTGAAGGAAGAGGTTCTGCCCAAGAACATCCTGATGATCGGCCCCACCGGCGTCGGCAAGACCGAGATCTCGCGGCGGCTCGCCAAGCTCGCCGACGCGCCGTTCCTGAAAGTGGAGGCGACCAAGTTCACCGAGGTCGGCTATGTCGGCCGCGACGTCGACAGTATCGTCCGCGATCTGGTCGAGGTCGCCATCGGGCTGGTCAAGACGCGCAAGCGGGCGGAGGTGAAGGCCAAGGCCGAACTGGCGGCGGAGGAGCGGGTGCTCGACGCGCTGGTCGGCAAATCGGCCTCGCCGGCGACCCGCGACTCGTTCCGCCAGAAGCTCCGGCGCGGCGAACTCGCCGACAAGGAGATCGAGGTCGAGGTGTCGAGCGCGCCGCAGATGCCGTCCTTCGACCTGCCGGGCATGCAGGGCGGTTCGATCGGGGTGATGAACCTCGGCGAGATGTTCGGCAAGGCTTTCGGCGGCATGAAGAAGACCCGCAAGGTGCTGATCGCCGACAGCTACGACCTGCTGCTCGCCGAAGAGAGCGACAAGCTGGTCGATCAGGAGCAGCTGACGGCGGAGGCGGTGCGCGCCGTCGAGGAGAACGGCATCGTCTTTCTCGACGAGATCGACAAGATCTGCGCCCGCGACGGCCGCGCCGGCGCCGACGTCTCCCGCGAGGGCGTGCAGCGCGACCTGCTGCCGTTGATCGAGGGCACCACCGTCTCGACCAAATACGGACCGGTGAAGACCGACCACGTGCTGTTCATCGCCTCCGGCGCCTTCCACGTCGCCACCCCGGCGGATCTGCTGCCGGAACTCCAGGGCCGGTTGCCGATCCGGGTCGAGCTGAAGCCGCTGACGAAGGAGGACTTCGAACTCATCCTCACCGACACCGAGGCGAGCCTGATCAAGCAGTACGTGGCGCTGATGGGAACGGAAGGCGTGACGCTGGAGATCACCCCCGATGCGATCTCGGAGATCGCCTCCGTCGCGGTCGAGATCAACGGTTCGGTCGAGAACATCGGCGCCCGGCGTCTACAGACGGTGATGGAGCGCATCCTCGACGAGATCTCCTTCACCGCCCCCGACCGCGCCGGCGAGACCATCGTCATCGATGCCGACCACGTGCGCACCAACATCGGCGAGTTGGCGAAGAACGCCGATCTCAGCCGGTTCATCCTGTGAGGGCGGCCGACGGGCCGGCCCCCAATTGCCGTGGCTACGGAAAGTCCGTGCATGCGCGGACTTTTCGCGCCTGCGTGATAAGCTGATCAAGAAATCCACATTTTGTGTGGATCTCATCGCCTACGCCGATAAATTGATTTTGAGATTCTAATTCCATTTAAGGCGGGAGGCCATTTTAAAGCTTACGGCGCCAACCTATAATTTGCGACTCGGCATTATAGGAGACGTTAGAATGGATGCGGCCGAATTCATCGACTCCACGACTGGCACGCTGATTCCCACATTGGAAAAGGCGTCAGCGTTCGTACCTGCTCCTCTCCCGCCGAACATCGATCTCGGTGTAATTGCACTCCCAATGGCATCGGCGATGCAGGCTATCGGCGAACTCAAAGGTGCGTGTCGCCGTCTTCAAAACCCTTATATTTTGGTCCGCCCGTTGCAGCGTAGAGAAGCTCTAACCTCCTCTGCAATGGAGGGTACGTTCACAACCGATGACGAACTTCTTCTTACCGAAGCGGGCATAAAAACAAATCCGAACGATTCAACAAGAGAAGTATATAACTACTTAAAAGCGCTATCAAATTCACTCGAAATGCTAGAAACTCTTCCTATCTCTCATCGTGTACTGAAATCTGCTCATGCAACTCTCCTTAGTGGCTTGAGCGCTCCGCGAGGAGCCAATAAAAGGCCAGGAGAATATAAGAAAGACCAAAATTGGATCGGTGGTATTACGATTGATAGAGCCAGATTCGTTCCACCGCCGGCCGCTGAAACGATGGTCTGTATGGATCAACTCGAGGCATACATCAACCGTGAGAACAAAGTTTTTCCCACCCCATTGATCGACTTGGCGCTAGTGCACTATCAAATTGAAACAATACACCCATTTGCCGATGGCAATGGTCGAGTGGGGCGTATGTTGATTTCTTTGATGGCTGTACACTCCGGCCTCTTGGATATGCCAATTCTCTACATGAGCCCTACCCTTGAGAAATATAAAGATACATATATCGATTTGATGTACAATGTTTCCTCCCGGGGAGAGTGGGCAGATTGGATTTGCTTTTTCTTTGAAAAGCTGTCTGAAAGCTGTCGGGAGGCTATCGAAATAATAGATCGACTGATAAACCTGCAAGAAGAATACCGATCGATAGCTACAGGCCTAAGTAGGTCGGCAGGAGCGATCACCTTGGTCGATCATCTTTTCGAAAAACCCACTTTGACGGTAAATGACGCACAGAAGAAACTCAACGTGACTTATCCTGCCGCCAAGAACACAATTGACAAACTTGTAGAAGCAAGAATTCTTGTGCCTTTTGAAGGAATATATCCGAAACTGTTCGTTGCTCCGGAAATAGTTCGAATTTCCAGACCAAAGTAAAGCCACCACCTCGGTAAGACCAGATGCGCTCTCTCACCTCCGGAACTTCGGACTGGCGTCCTCCTGGTCCTGGGGGTCGCCGCGCCAGGTGGCGCTCTCCCACAGTTGCGTCAGGCCCTCGCGATAGGTCGGGTAGGTGAGGTCGCCGATCAGTGCCCGGAGCCGGGCGTTGCCGACGCGCTTGCTCTCGCCCCAGAAGCTCAGCGCCATCGGGGTGAAGGTGGCGGCGTCGAAGGGGATCTCGGGCGGCGGTGTGACACCCATCAGCTTCGCCGCGAGCTCGATGGGGAGCTGCGGCGGGGCCGGTTCGTCGTCGGGGACGTTGAGGATGCCCGCGAGCCGCGTCCTCCCGGCGGCGGCGAGCGCCCCCCCGCTGTCCCCGACACGGGTCCGGTTGAACATCTGCCCCCGCC
>CALMYM010000420.1 GCA_937873675.1 uncultured Alphaproteobacteria bacterium
GGGCGGCGTGATGGCGCGGGCGACGAAACGCATGCGCGCGAGCGCCGGCGACAGGCCGCGCGCCGCGAAGGTGGCGAAGGCGTCGTGCGGATCGACCTCGGTGCCCTCGGCGGGGCGCGACGCGGGGGCACCACCCGAGGTGGCGACGAAGAAGCCCGCCTCCTCGTAGGTCTCCCGGATCGCGGCGACGCCCAGGGCACGGGCGCGCGCCGCGGTCTTCGGTCCCTTCATCTCGACCATCAGCTTGGCGAGTTCGAGGGGATGATAGTCGTCGGCGGTGCTCGCCCGGCTGTCGGCGGGATCGAGGCGACCGGGCGGGAAGACCCAGGCGCCGGGCATGAACTTGGGGCGCATGTGGCGGCGGCCCATCAGCACCCGCATCGGCCCGCCGCCGGCGCGGTCGAGGATGAGCAGGGTGGCGGCGTCACGGGGGCGGTAATAGGGAGCCTTGTGGGAACGATCGAGAGCGTTCAGTTCCTCGAGAATGGCTTCGACGGATCTCATGTCGTTCCTTCGGTTCGCGCGATCTTTCGGCCGAAGCCGTGCATGCGGAGCGCCCATTGCAGGCCGACCACCCCGCCCTTGATCGGGCGGATGAGGAGGAGGGCGAGGAGGGCGGTCACCGGCAGCCAGATCGCCATCTGGATCCAGACCTCCGGGCGGAACATCCGCTCGGTGACGAGCAACCCGCTCACCACCAGATGGCCGACGATCAGGATGGTGAGGTAGGGCGGCAGGTCGTCGGCGCGGTGATGGTGCAACTCTTCGCCGCAGACGGTGCAGGCCGGGCGCACGGCGAGATAGCCGTCGAAGACGTGACCGGTGCCGCAGACCGGGCAGCGGCCACGCAGGCCCCTGACGATCGAGCGCTTCAGCGGCCGCGCCGGAACTTCGTCTCGCTTCGGCTCGCGCCGGCCGCCGCTGCCGCCGTCCTCGAACTGGACCTTCACCCGTGAACTCCTTCCGCTCCGCCGTCGTCCAGTCACGTCAGCGGCGTGGCGACCACCTTGGCGTAGGCGGGCCGGCGAAGCAATCGCGCGTACCACTCGGCGAGGTGGGGATGGTCGGGGCGCTCGATCGGCAGATTGAGCCAGACGTGGGCATAGGAGCCGAAGGGAACGTCGCCGATGCCGAACGCGTCGCCCGAGAACCAGGGCTGCTTCGCCAGTTCGGCGTCGGCGATCGACACGAGACGGGTACTCTCCTCGATACTCTGCGCGATCGCCGCGTGGTTGCGCTTCTCCGGTGCGGTGCGCAGCAGGCCGACGATGGCGTCGCGCATGACGGTGCCGACGGCATGGTTCCAGTCCATCCACATCTCGGCGACGGCGCGTGCGCCCGGATCGGCGATCCACAGCGTCTCAACCCCGTATTTCGCCGCGAGATAGCGGACGATGACGTTCGATTCGTAGAGGGTGAGGTCGTGGTCCTGGAGGACGGGGACGAGGCCGTTGGGGTTCATCGCCCGGTATTCGGGCGTGGTCACCACGCCGAAGGGTCCACCGGCGTCGAGCCGCTCGTAGGCGAGGCCGAGTTCCTCGGCCACCCACAGCACCTTCTTGACGTTGGCCGAATTGGCCCGACCCCAGATCTTCAGCATGGCGTTTCCCTCTCGTTGCCGTCGAGCTTCGCCGAGGTGCGGCATCCGTGCAAGCGCGTAGGACGAGCCTCAGGCCTGCGTGGACGCACGCTCCGGAACGCGGCACTCTCGGCCGTCCGCCCTCGACCGTCGGAGAGGTCACCATGACCGCCGCCCGCAGCGCCCTCGTCCTCCTCGCCTCCGCCCTGTCGGCCGCCGCCGTCGTCGTTCCCGCGAGGGCCGACGAGGTCGCGATCTTCCGCGACTGGGTGCGGGCGCGCTGCATCGCCGCCGCCGCCGGGGATGCCGGCTTCGGCAAAGATGCGGCGGCGAGCGCCGGCGCCTATGTCGAACGCGGATCGCTTCCCGCGGAGGCCTACGAAGCGGGCGAAGCGGCGATCACGACGGCCCTGGCGAAGCCGCTCACGGGATCGGTGCCGGTCCGCTTCGATACGCTGAAGTGCCTGGAACTGGCGGCGAGCCGCGACATCGGGCGGCTCGCGAAGCGGTCGGCGCGCCGCTGAACTCCGGTTTCGCCAACCTCAGTTCCGCCGCGGAGCGCCCTTGCGTCCGCGGCTCGGGCCACCACGCACCTTCGACTTCGCCATCGCCGCGGCGAGGCGCTTCCGCCCCATGCCGCGCTCGATCGTGCCTTCCGACATCAATTCGAAGCGCAGGGCGCCGGCGAAGGGCTGGGCCTCCACGAGCTTCACCTCGACGGTGTCGCCGAGCCGATAGGTCTCGCCGGTGCGGCTGCCGATCATCGCGTGGGTGACCTGATCGTAGACGTAGTAGTCGTCGCCGATGGTCGCGGCCGGCACGAAGCCGTCGGCGCCGCTCTCGTCGAGGCGGACGAACAGGCCCGACTTGGTGACGCCGGAGATCTTGGCGCGGAAGGTGGCGCCGATCTTGTCCATCAGCCAGCGGGCGATGAGCCGGTCGATGGTGTCGCGCTCGGCCGCCATGGCGCGGCGCTCGGCCGCCGAGATCTCGGCGCCGATCGCCTCCAACTTGTCGTCGACCGGCGGCGGCAGGCCGTCGGGGCCGAAGTCGAGCGCCCGGATCAGCGCGCGATGGACGATCAGGTCGGCATAGCGGCGGATCGGCGAGGTGAAGTGGGCGTAGCGCTTCAGGTGCAGGCCGAAATGGCCGATGTTCTGCGGATTGTACTCGGCCTGCGCCTGCGACCGCAGCACCACCTCGTTGACGAGGCCGGCCTTGGGCGTCTCGGCGACCTTGGCGAGGATCGTGTTGAACATCGCCGGCTTCAGCCCGCCGCGGGAGGCGAGCTTGATGTCGAGGGTGGAGAGGAACTCCTTGAGCGCCGTCACCTTCTCCTCGGACGGGGCGTCGTGGATGCGGTAGACCAGCGGCACCCGGTGCTTCTCCAGGGTTTCCGCCGCGGCGACGTTCGCCTGGATCATGAACTCCTCGATCAGCTTGTGGGCGTCGAGGCGTTCGGGGACGATCACCCGGTCGACCGTGCCGTCGGGCTTCAGCAGGATCTTGCGCTCCGGCAGATCGAGCTCCAGCGGCTCGCGGTTGTCGCGCCCGCGCTTCAACACCGCATAGGCCGCCCACAACGGCTTCAACACGCCGTCGATCAGCACCTCGGTCTTGTCGTCGAGACGACCGTCGATGGCGGCCTGCGCCTGTTGGTAGGAGAGCTTGGCCGCCGAGCGCATCAGGATGCGGTGGAAGGTGTGGCTCCTCTTGCGCCCGTCGGCGCCGAAGATCATCCGCACCGCCATCGACGGGCGGTCTTCCTTCTCCTTCAGCGAACACAGGTCGTTGGAGATGCGCTCGGGCAGCATCGGCACGACGCGATCGGGGAAGTAAACCGAATTGCCGCGATGCAGCGCTTCGCGGTCGAGCGCCGCGCCCGGGCGGACGTAGTGGGCGACGTCGGCGATCGCCACGGTGACGACGAAACCGCCCGGGTTCTCCGGATCGGTGTCGGGGGTCGCGTGGACCGCGTCGTCATGGTCCTTGGCGTCGGGCGGGTCGATGGTGACGAGGGCCAGATCGCGCCAGTCCTCGCGCCGACCCTGCGGCGCCGGCGTGCAGCTCTCGGCCTCGACCAGCACCGCGGTCGGGAAGACGTGCGGGATGTTGTGGACGTGCAGCGCGATCTCGGAGACGGCGCGTTCCGACGCCATCGAGCCGACGATCGTGCGCACCTTGGCGCGGGCGAGGCCGAGGCGGCCGCCGGAGCGGATCAGATCGAGGGCGACGAGGTCGTCGTCCTGGGCGTCATTGAGATCGGCGGTCGCGACCTCGATCTCGCGGCCCTTCTTGTCGATCGGCATGATCCGCGCCCCGCCGGGCACGAGGCGGACGACGCCGAGCATCGCCGGCGGCTTCTTGTCGAGGACGCGCAGGATCCGCGCCGCGTAGGTGACGCCCTCGGGCAGGTCGTCGTAATCGTCGACCAGCTTCAGGAGCAACCGGTCGCCGATACCGGCGGCGGGCCGAGCGGGACCGGCGCGTCGGCCCTTGGGTTCCGGCAGTACCATCACGAGCGGCGCCGGGCCGTGATCGTCCGCGTCCCATTCGTCGGGCGTGGCGAGGAGTTCGCCGTCGGCGTCGCGGCGGGTGACGTCGGCGACGAAGACGTGCGTGAGCTGGCCGGCCGGCGTGAAGTGCTTGCGCCGCTTCTCGACCACGCCGTCGGCCTGCAACACGCGCAGCACCCGCTTCAAAGCGATCTTGGCGCCGCCGGTGATACCGAAGGCGCGGGCGATGTCGCGTTTGCCGGCGGCGCCGGGGTTCTCGGCGAGAAAGGCGAGCAGTTCTTCGCGGGAGGGAAGTGCGTCGCCGAGTTTCGGACGGGTCGCGGGACGGGTGGGGGCGGGGGTCTTCGGGCGGCGGGCCAAGTGCGGTCTCATCAGGCGGATCGGAACGCCGAGGATAGACCTTCAAATGGGCGATGTCGCGGCGGATCGGTCGGGTGGCCGATCGTTTCTCAGGCCCAGCGAACCGAGCGATGCTCGTCGCACTCTTCCCCACCGCGATCGATGGCGGGACGCCAGGCGACGTCCTGGCGGCGCAAGAGCGCGCGCTCGGGATCGAGGAATTCGATCTCGTACTCACCGACGACGCGGTCGCGACCGGCGGATTTGGCGACGTAGAGCGCCTTGTCGGCTCGGGCGTAGAGCTCGGAGAAGGTCGAGGTGGGTGTGCTCCAGGCGACGCCGATCGAGATCGACGGGCTCACGTCACCGCGTTCGGTCGCCACGACGATCCCGGCGATGCGGCGGCGCATCTCCTCGGCCAACGCCGCGGCGTGGGCATGGGCCCAAGCGCGATCCGCATCGCCGGGCTGTTTGAAAAACTGCGCAACATCGGCCACCTGATTGAAGACC
>CALMYM010000421.1 GCA_937873675.1 uncultured Alphaproteobacteria bacterium
GCGCCAGCACGGCGGCGGCGAGAAGGGCGGCGTTGACCGCACCGGCGCGACCGATGGCGAGCGTGCCGACCGGGATGCCGGCGGGCATCTGGACGATGGAGAGGAGGCTGTCCTCACCCCGGAGCGCCTTGCTCTCGACCGGAACGCCGAAGACCGGAAGGGAGGTGAGTGCGGCGGTCATGCCCGGCAGATGCGCGGCGCCGCCGGCGCCGGCGATGATCACCTGGAACCCGGCCGCCTTGGCGCCCTTGGCGAAGTCGAACATGCGTTCGGGGGTGCGATGGGCGGAGACGATGCGGTCGTCGTGGGCGATGCCGAGGGCGTCGAGCGTCTCGGCGGCGTGGCGCATGGTCTCCCAATCGGACTGGCTGCCCATGATGACGGCGACCGGCGGAGTGGATGCGACCATCTGGCCCTCACGAGGGTGACTGGGGAAAGCGGGCGACATATCCGATCACCTTCCCCGGCGCAAGCCGCCGGTCGATCCGGACCGGGCGGCCGGAGCGGAGCTTCAGGCGATGATGTCGGGTACGAGACGGTCCTCGAGGTGGCCGATGCGGTCCTTGATCGCCAGCTTCTTCTTCTTCAGCCGTTGCAGGGTGAGATGGTCGCCCCGACCGGTGTCGGAGAGGGCGCCGATCGCGAAATCGAGGTCGCGGTGTTCCTGGCGCAGGCGGGCCAGTTCGGCGCGGATGTCTTTCTCTTCTTCTTCCGTCATGTCCGGGCGACCGACTTTTCGTTCATCGATGAAGGACACGTGTGAACGCCGGCCGGGGGCTCGCGCGAGGGCGTGGTCGGCTCGGACGGGGAGAGGATAGTCCATCGGATCGGAAAAGGGCAGCCTCCGGTTCGTGCGGCGAGGCGAATTCGCAGGCGGCCGCGGAGCCGGCTGCGCCAGTTCACGAAGCGGTGCAATCCGGCAGTATGCCGATTGCATGGTCTCATTTTCATGACATGATGATCCGGTCATCCCCAACGAAGGAGGCAGGAGCAATGTCCATCGAATCGCATCTTGCGGAGCTCGAACGCCGGCACGCTGCTCTCGAAACTCAGATCAAGGAGGCTCTCGCCCATCCCAGCAGCGACTCGCTCGAGATCGCCGACATGAAGCGCCGCAAGTTGCTTCTGAAGGACGAGATCAATCGCCTGACGGGAGGCGCCACCCTGCACTGACCGGGGGGGCTTCACAGATTTCGCATGACGGCGCCGCGGCTTTTCCGCGGCGTCTCTGTTTTCGGGGGTGCCCTAGGAGTGCCCCGATCGCGGCGACGAGGCCGCGTTCGCGACGGTTCGACACGCATTCGATCGATCCGACGAAGGGTTCGTCGACCACGACGGGGCGAAAGGGGACGATTCGACCGATCGTGACGACGGTCCGTCGACCATGAACGAGGAAATCTCACCGGGGCCCGGTCGCTCCGGGTGGCCGAGGTCGCTCCGGGGCCGGTCTCAGACGAGGCCGAGACCCCGCACGCCGTCGATCACCAGCTTCACCGAGATCACCGCCAGCGCCGAGAGCACCAGACGGAAGAACAGTTTCTCCGGCAACAGGCGGGTGAGACGGACACCGAACAGCGTCGCAGCGACCGCCGCCGGCACCAGGATCGCCACCTTCTCGAGGTTGGCGAGCGAGAGCTGGCCGAGCGCCCAGTAGGGGATCAGCTTCACCGCGTTGACGACGGTGAAGAAGATCGTCGAGGTGCCGGCGAAGACCATCTTGGGCAGGCGCTGCGGCAGCACGTAGACCTGATAGGGCGGGCCGCCGGAGTGCGAGACGAAGCTGGTGAAGCCCGTGACCGCGCCCCAGAACAGGCCGCGCGGGACGTCGGCCGGCCGGGCCGGGCCGCTGGCGCCGCGCTTCATCGCCCGATCGGCGACGAAGGCGAGGCCGATGATCCCGACGAGCAGCGTCACCGCGGCTTCCGAGACGAGCGAGGCGGTGGCCCAGCCGAGCGCGATGCCGGCGACCGCGCCGGGGATGAGGATCGCCAGATTGCGGCGATCGAACTCGCGCCGATAGGCCCACAGGCCGAACCAGTCGGAGACGACGTAGATCGGCAGCAGCAGACCCGCCGCCTGGACCGGTGAGACGACCAGCGCCAACACCGGCACGCCGAGGATGCCGACGATCGGCAGCCCGCCCTTGGAGAGCCCGACGAGGGCGGCGGCGGGAAGCGCGGCGAGGAGGAAGGGGAGGTCGGGAAGGGTCATGGCACCGGTCGCACGACATCGTTCATCGCCGGGACGACGGCGGTACGATATCCTTCCTAGATCATCGGACCTCGGTGGTCGAGCAAGTGGGGGACGACATCGCAGTCCGGCGCTTCGGCGTCGACCGACGCCCGCGGGGTCGCTCGACGCGAAAAACGACGATCGGCGCGCCGTCGGGGTGGCGCACACCGACATTCTTGCTGGGGATCAATGCTTAATCGCCCGCCGCCGAAGTCGACCGTAGCATTGCGGGGGGTCGCCGCCGGTGTGAAAGCCTATCGGCCGAAATCCGACGAAAATGCGTGGGTCAGACGGGAGGAGCGCCATGACGAGCCGTTACGCGGAAGTCTATCAGGGTTGGAAGACGGACCCGGAGGGCTTCTGGGCCGAAGCCGCCAAGGCGATCGATTGGGTCAAGCCTTGGGACAAGGTGTTCGATCCCTCGTCGGGCCCCTACGGTCGCTGGTTCGCCGGCGCCGAGATGAACACCTGCTTCAACGCCGTCGACCGCCACGTGGCGGGTGGGCGTGCCGAGCAGACGGCGATCATCTACGACAGCCCGGTCACCGGCGTGAAGGCCAAGATCTCCTACGCCGAGCTCAAGGAGCGGGTCCAGGCGACCGCCGCGGCGCTGGCCGACGTCGGCGTCGTCAAGGGCGACCGCGTCATCGTCTACATGCCGATGATCCCCGAAGCGGTGGTCGCCATGCTGGCGGTGGCCCGCCTCGGCGCCATCCATTCCGTGGTGTTCGGCGGCTTCGCGCCGCGCGAACTCTCGACCCGTATCGACGACGCCAAGCCGAAGGCGGTGATCACCGCCTCGTGCGGCATCGAGGGCAAGAAGGTGCTGCCCTACAAGCCGCTGCTCGACGAGGCGATCGAGCTCTCCACCCACAAGCCGGAAGCGGTGTTCCTCACCCAGCGTCCGCAGGTCACCGCCGAGCTGAAGCCCGGCCGCGACCACGACCTCGGCGCGCTGGTCGAGAAGAACAAGGGCCGCGAGGTGCCCTGCGTGCCGGTTCTGGCGACCGATCCGCTCTACATCCTCTACACCTCGGGCACGACCGGTGCGCCGAAGGGCGTGGTGCGCGACAACGGCGGTCACGCCGTGGCGCTCACCTGGACGATGAAGAACCACTACGGCATCGAGCCGGGCGAGGTGTTCTGGGCGGCGTCGGACGTGGGTTGGGTCGTCGGCCACTCCTACA
>CALMYM010000422.1 GCA_937873675.1 uncultured Alphaproteobacteria bacterium
TCATGTTCATGGCGAAGCCGCCGTCGATGAGCCGGACGAGGCGGCCCTCGATACGGCCGATGTGGTCGACATAGGCGACGACGCGCTCGCCGACGCGGCCGACCACCGGCACGATCATCGCCGCGCCGCCGGGGGACATGTTGATCACCTGACAGGTGAATTCGCGCCCGTCCTCGAGCATGCAGCGGCCGAGCAGATTGACCTTCACCCGCTGGTGCATACGCCGATCGGCGGCTTTGGCCGGCGCGACGACGAGGGGCTTTCGGGCAAGCGACATCTGAAAACCTCGGGGACGGTCAACTCGTCCCCGAGACTAACGACGGTTGGTTAATCGGACGTTGCCCTGGCGGAACATCGCGTCGCGATCAGGTGTTTTTGCCACCGTCGAGAACGACGAGGTGACCGACGCGACGGTTGGGGTGTCCCGTCCAGGGGTGGAGCGGGATCGGGCGGACCGGAACGCCGGGCCGCGGCGCGGCTTCGGAACGCGGCGGGGCCGGCCTCGGCTCGTCGACGGGGATCGCTTCGATGTCGAGATCGTCGCCGCGCCGCAGGAAGGTCGGGCGCTCGTCCGGCCAGATCAGGCGGAGGCTGGCGATCGACTGCGACACGATCGGGTGGATGCCGATCCAATAGGGATCGCTCATCGGGGCGAGCGAGCCGAGGATGCGGGTGTAGCCGCCGCCCTTCTGGCGAATCGGCAGAAGCAGGATCTCGCAGGCGAGGTCGCGCTCGTGGGCGGAGCGGCCGCTCATGCCGACGACGGCGGCGGCGGCGTCCTGCGAGACGGCGGCGAGCAGGGTGGCGATCGCGTCGCGGTCCTTGCCCTTCCAGAAGGAGAGGAAGTCCTTGCCCTTCAGCTCGCGCCCGTAGAGGGCGCAGACCCGGGTGCCGGCGAGGCGGAATCGATAGTCGTCGCGCGACGCCACCTCGAGGATGAAGGTGTCGCCGAGGATGCGGCGGATGTCGGAGGGCTCGATCTCGGTACGCTCCGGGGCGGGGCGCGACCCGCGCAACCGCTGCCAGTAGTCGTAGAGTTCACGTGTCGACGGATGTTTCATGACCCCGAGCCCCGTTCTCGTTCTTCATCGAGCGCCCCGTTTCGGCACGTTCGGCCTTTTCCGGGACGTCCACGCCCGGTGATCGGGCGCTGGTGGAGACGCCGCTTTTCCGGGCTCGTCGCGGCGTCGGTCGGATGGACCGTGCCGAAATGGGACCGAAAGGGGCGATACGTCTTCATTCTTCGTCAAGAAATGCCATTTCCGTGCCGGCCTCGGGCGCGCCGAAACGAGACGTGGACTTCGTCCGTCGGGGCGGGCACCCTGCGCGCGGCGGACGGGTCGCCGGAGCGGACGTCGGCGAGAGGGACGAGGGGTCGGGTTTGGACAACAACAGCCGGAGAGCCGCGAGAGAGCCGATCTTCGACCTGCCGGGCGTCCTCGTCGGGCTCGTCGGGCTCCTCCTCGTCATCCACGTTCTGCGCGGGTTCCTGACGCTCGACACCGACGACGAGGTGCTGCTGCTCTTCGCCTTCATCCCGGCGCGCTATCTGCCGATGGTCGGTTGGCCGATCTATCCGGGCGGCTGGGGGGCGGTGGTGTGGACCTTCCTCACCCATGCGGCTCTCCACGGCAGTTGGGCGCATCTCCTGTTCAATTCGGCGATGCTGGCGGCGGTCGGCCGGCCGGTCGCGCTGCGTCTCGGCGTGCTGCGCTTCCTCCTCCTCGTGCTCGCCTCCGCGGTGGCCGGCGCCGCGGCTCATCTCGTCTTCGAGTGGGGATCGCAGGCACCGATGATCGGGGCTTCGGGTGTCGTCTTCGGCGTCTTCGGCGCGGCGTTGCGCTTCATCTTCGTGCCGGCCTGGCAGCCGCTGCCGTCGGTCCGCGCGGCCTTGCGGTCGGCGCGGGTGCAGCGATTCATCCTCGCGCTCGTGGTGATGAACCTGATCCTGGTGTTCGTCGGCACCGCGCCTTTCGGCGGCAGCGACGGCGAGGGGAGCGTCGCCTGGGCCGCCCATCTCGGCGGTTTCCTCGCGGCCTTTTCCGCCTACGAGAAATTCGTGCGGCCGGGGCGGAGCTGACCGTCGGACCGCCTCGCCGGGACCGCCGGTCGGGCGAGCGATCGAATCTTGTCCCTAGGAGGTTCGTCGGGGGGGCGCACGGGCGGCTTGCGCATGCCGTCGGGTGGAAGCATCATGACCATCGAGCCTGCGGCAGAATGACACGAATCCGATCCTCGAGGTCGGCGCCGCACCGGTCGAACAGCCACGACGCACACGAGATCTCGGGAGGATCCGCCATGACCGTCGCCGCCATTCTTTCGCAGAAGGGACGCCAGGTCGTCACCATGGGGCCGAAGCAGGCCCTGCGTGAGGTCTGCGAGACCCTCTCCACCCACAAGATCGGCGCGGTGGTGCTGATCGACGCGCACGGCCGAATCGCCGGCATCCTGTCGGAACGCGACATCGTCCGGGCGCTCGCTTCGCACGGCGGCAAGGCGCTCGACGAGGCGGCCGAGGACTACATGTCGTCGAAGGTCGGCACCTGCAACGAGACGGAGACGACCGATCAGGTTCTCGGTCGGATGACCGCCGGTCGCTTCCGCCACATGCCGGTGGTGCGGGAAGACCGTCTGATCGGCCTGATCTCGATCGGCGACGTGGTGGCGCGGCGCATCGAACTGGCCGAGCGTGAAGCGGCCGAGATGCGGGCCTACATCGCTTCGACCTGAGGCGGGGGCGGCGGATCGCTCTGCGACGCCTTGCCCGAAATCTCCGAGAAGCCCCTGAACGGGCTGGATTTTCGGGATAATGAATTTCGACGACGAGGAGACGTGCGCGGGGAGCCCCGCGCGCGTCTCTTCACGTCGGCGGTTCCCCGCCGGCGACCGCGCCGCCCCAGGGGGGAGGTCAGCGGGTCATCTCCGCCACCAACGAGCGGATGTCGGCGACGGCGCGATCGGTGGCGGCGGCGCCGATGTCGATCGCCTCGTCGGCGCGGTGAAAATCGAAAAGACCGACGTGGCCCAACCGCGGGGCGATGGTCACGTCCGGCGGATCGCCGGCGAGGCGCGAGCGGGTGATGCGGTCCTGGATGATGTTGAAACTCTCCATCATCACGCCGGTGAGGCCGGGTCGGCCGCCGTCGCCGTCGAAGAAGCGGCGGAAGAGGCCGCGGCCGACACGATCGGCGAGGCCTTCGTGGCGGGCCGGGTTCGCCGCCGCTTCGGCGTGCAGGGTCTGGACGACGGTGCCGTGGGCGAAGGTGTCGGTCGACAGATTGACCGCGATCACCAGTTCGGCGCCGAGTGCTCGGCACACCGAGACCGGCACCGGATTGACCAGCGCGCCGTCGACGAGGATGCGGCCGGCGACGCGCACCGGCTCGAAGACGCCGGGCAGGGCATAGGAGGCGCGCAGCGCGTCGATCAGCCGGCCGGAGTTCATCCAGATCTCGTGACCGGTGGAAAGCTCGGTGGCGACCGCGGTGAAGGGGCGCTTCAGGTCTTCGACGCCGATGTCGCCGAGGCGTTCGGCGAGGAGGTTCGCGAGGCGAGAGCCGTCGATGAGGCCGGAGCCGCCGAGCTGGAGATCGCGGAGCGGGACCACCCGGCGCGGGGTGAGCTCGAGAGCGAAGGTCTCGAGGCAGCCGAGCCGGCCGGCGAGGTCGCAGGCGCCGACCACGGCGCCCATCGATGTGCCGGCGACGACATCGGGGACGATGCCGGCCTCGTGCAGGCGGCGGACGACGCCGATCGCCGCCCAGCCGCGCGCCGCGCCGCCGCCCAGCGCCAGGCCGATCTTCGGTCGTCGCAGCCGCTCGCGGACCCCGACCTCGCCGTGTCCGACCGCGTTCGCGCCGAAGATGCGCCGTGTCACGCCCTCGAGCATGTGATCCTCCCGGATCTCGCCTCAGGACGTCATTCTCAATCGATTGAATCGAATAAAATGTGAACTTTCGCGCCGGCCCGCGGTCATGGTGAACGAAGCGTTGACGGGCGCGAGCGGCGTTCGCGGGGGCGCGGAGTTTCGGCGCTCAGTCCTTCGAGTGGTCGTGACCGCAGCCGTAGACCGAAGCGGGGTCGAAGGCGGGGGCGGTCTCGACGAAGTCGAGGCGGGTCTCGGGGGTGAGGGCGGTTCCCACCGGCACGGCGCGGTAGAAGCAGGAGTGGAAGCCGCGGTGGCAGGAGGCGCCGTGGCCTTCGACCTCGACCTCGAGCAGCACCGCGTCCTGATCGCAGTCGACGCGCAGGCGGCGGACGAGCTGGCGATTGCCGGAGGTCTCGCCCTTGACCCACAGGCTCTTGCGCGACCGGCTCCAATAGGTGGCGACACCGGTCTCGATGGTCATGGCCAGCGCCTCGGCGTTCATGTGGGCGAGCATCACCACGTCGCGGGAGACGACGTCGACCACCACCGCGGTGACCAGGCCACCGGCGTCGAAGCGCGGCGCCAGGATGCGGCCCAGTTCCTGGGCGTCGTGGTCGGGCAGGGCGGGGAAGAGGGGGGTGATGTCGGTCATGCCGGATGGTTAGGCCTGGGCGGGGCGGCGGTCAACGGCGATGTCCGAAGGCCGCATCGCCGCCGTCCGATTCCGACAAAAGAAAACGCCGGCCTCGCGAGGGGCCGGCGTTTTCGTTCGAAACGGACGGGGCGGCTCAGCGCATGCCCTTGACCATCATCATGAAGCGGGCCTGTTCGGCCGGGTCGTCGCGGAAGACGCCGGTGAACTCGGTGGTGATGGTCGACACGCCCGACTTCTGCACGCCGCGCATCGACATGCACATGTGCTCGGCGTCGATCAGCACGGCGACGCCGCGCGGCTTCAGGTGATCGTCGATGGCGTTGATGATCTGCGCCGTCAGGCTCTCCTGGGTCTGAAGGCGGCGGGCGTAGACGTCGACGAGACGGGCGAGCTTGGACAGACCCACCACCCCGGCGGAGGGATAGTAGGCGATGTGCGCCTTGCCGACGAAGGGCACCATGTGGTGCTCGCAGTGCGAATAGAAGGGGATGTCGCGGACGAGGACGATCGAGCCGTAGCCCTCGACCTCCTCGAAGACGCGATCGAGCACGTCGCTCGGGTCTTCGCGGTAGCCGCGATAGAGTTCTTCGAAGGCCTTGATGACGCGCTTCGGCGTATCGATCAGACCCTCGCGGCTCGGATCGTCTCCGGCCCACAGAAGCAGGGTGCGAACCGCCGCCTCGGCCTCTTCGCGGGAGGGGCGGGCCGGGGGCGCGTCCTTCGCGGTGCTCGTCTCGCGACGAGCGTCGACGATGGCATCCATCGATGATTTCTCCCGTGGGTCGAGCACGTCGTCCAAATCTACGGTTCCGTTCTGGTCGCGGATCACCGGACTTGGAGATCCCAGTGGGCGCGTCGGGTCGGGTGCCGATCGGCGTTGTGACGGTAGCATGCGACGCCCCCCGATCCGTCCTATATAGTGCACGCGGACGCATCCGTCAGGGGGCGACGTGTCACGGGGCGGTGAAACCGGAATGATCGACGACGTCTACAACAAGCACATCCTCGAACTCGCCGGCAACATCCCGCGGCTCGGCCGGCTCGATCACCCGCAGGGAAGCGCCACCGCGCACTCGCGTCTGTGCGGCTCGTCGATCACCGTCGATCTGGTGATGGACGGCGATCGGGTCGCCGACTTCGCCCACGAGGTCAAGGCCTGCGCCCTCGGTACGGCGTCGGCCTCGGTGCTCGCCCGCCACGTCGTCGGCGCCAGCGTCGGCGAGATCCGCGCGGCGCGCGAGGCGGTGCGCGCCATGCTCAAGGAGAACGGCGCGCCGCCCGAGGGCCGCTTCGCCGACATGAAGTATCTGGAGCCGGTGCGCGACTACAAGGCGCGCCACGCCTCGACGCTACTGCCCTACGACGCGACCATCGCGGCGATCGAGAAGGCGGAAGCGGGGGGTTGAGGAGGCGCCGCCTCGTAGGGTGCAAAGAGCCGAAGGCGAATTGCACCGGCGGCGATCGTGATGAACTCGGGCATTCCCATCGGACTCGGCCGGTGCAATTCGCTGCGCTCTTTGCACCCTACGGTCTGCTCGCTCCGCCTCGCGTCGTCACGGAATGTCCTCGCGCTCCTCGTCGACGCGGCCGTAGGTCGTCGCCGCCACGGCGTGGGCTTCGGTGAAGAGGCGTTCCAACACCGGGTCGACCGGCCCGCAGGCGTCGACCACGGCTTTCGCCCAGACCACATAGTGTTCGAGCCGCTCACGGCTCCAGCCGACCGGCGGGGTGCGGACGAGGGCGCGCAGGTTCGAGGTCTTGTCGGCGAGTTTGATCAGCTTGGCGTCGCGGGTGAGGTGCGGCGCGTGCTCGATCTGCAGCCACTTGCGGCGATCCTTCGACAGCGACTTGTCGTCGGTCACCGCCATGACGAGGTCGGCGACGCGGCGGCCGAATTCGGTCACCAACTGCGCCTCGGTCACGTCGGTGTCCTCGACCGTGTCGTGGAGGAGGGCGGCGATCACCACTTCGAAGTCGCCGGGCACTTCGGCATGGGCGACGAGTTCGGCGACCTCGAGCAGGTGATTGACGTAGGGCTCGGCGTCGATGCCCTTCCTCTGCTGCGCCTTGTGGGCGCGGCCGGCAAAGTGGGCGGCATGGGTGAGGCGCGCGATGGCGTGCGGCGTCGTCGGGTGCGATGTCGCAGAAGGCGGGGCAGGGGTCGTCGGCGAGCTCGACATGACTTATGTGTTCCTCGTCCAGTGGTCCGACTTCGACATTCGCATCCCCTGCGGAAGCCTCGTCGTGCGAATGTCGAAGTCGCGAGGACCACTGGCAAGTTTATGTTTCCAGTGGAATTTTTGAATTCGCCATTCGAACATGAGCCGTGTGGCAGCGGGATTCGAATGTCGGATTCATTCCACTGCACGAGAAAACTGACCCGAACCAGGCGCATGTGCAATCGCTGTTCAGCCCCCCGCGGCTTCTACGCACAGGACGAACGTTCCGCCGCCGCCGACGGCGCGGGAAGGAGCGGGCGCGTCCACAAGCCGATCCTCGCCGAGTGGAAGCGGCCGCACGTGATGCTCGCCCGCGCCCTGGTGCGCGGCTATCGCTACACCTTCTCGGCCTTCATGGGGCGGACCTGCCGCTATTTCCCGTCGTGCTCGGAATATACCGAGGAGGCGATCGAGACGTACGGGCTGTGGGCCGGGTTCTGGATCGGGCTCGCCCGGATCCTGAGATGTCACCCCTGGGGGGCGTCGGGATGGGACCCGATCCCGGAGGAATTGCCTCGCGATTCCCACTGGTATATGCCGTGGCGCTACGGTCGCTGGACGGGTCGACACATCACGTCGTCGCACTGATGCCAAAGGCCGGAGGTGCTGGTGCACCCGGCCTTTGAAGACACGCGAATTTCTCATTCGCATCAGAGGCATGAGAAATTCGCGTCAGGAATACCATCGGTCATCTTCGATGCCCGACGGTATGGTCCCGACCGCACATTCCCCCTCGCTTACCCGGGTCGTTGCCGGGAGTGAGCCTCACGAGGAGCGCAGACGCATGATCTCGATCACCTTTCCCGATGGCGCCAAACGCGAGTTCGAAGCCGGTGTGACCGGTCTCGACGTGGCGAATTCGATCGCCAAGTCGCTCGCCAAGAAATGCCTCGCCATGGAGCTCGACGGCGTGGAGACGGATCTCGGCGATCCGATCACCCGCGATTCGCGCCTGCGCTTCATCACCAAGGACGACGGCAAGGAAGCCCTCGAGCTGATCCGCCACGACGCCGCCCACGTGATGGCGGAAGCGGTGCAGGAGCTCTTTCCGGGCACCCAGGTGACCATCGGTCCGTCGATCGAGAACGGCTTCTACTACGACTTCTACCGCACCGACGCGGACGGCAACCCGCATCCCTTCACCGTCGACGACCTGCCGGCGATCGAGGCGAAGATGCGCGAGATCATCGGCCGCAACGCCGCCTTCACCAAGGAGGTGGTGCCGCGCGAGGAGGCCAAGCGTCGCTTCGCGGCGATGGGCGAGAAGTTCAAGGTCGAGCTGATCGACGCCATCCCGGGCGACGAGCCGATCAAGATCTACAAGCAGGGTCAGTGGTTCGACCTCTGCCGCGGTCCGCATCTGCCCTCGACCGGTCTGGTCGGCACCTCCTTCAAGCTGATGAAGGTGGCCGGCGCCTATTGGCGCGGCGATGCGAACAACCCGATGCTCTCCCGCATCTACGGCACCGCCTGGACCAACGACAAGGATCTCGCCGCCTATCTCACGATGCTCGAGGAGGCGGAGAAGCGCGATCATCGCCGGCTCGGCCGCTAGATGGATCTCTTCCACTTCCAGGAGGAGGGGCCGGGCGTCGTCTTCTGGCACGCCAAGGGCTGGTCGCTGTTCCAGAGCCTGACCTCCTACATGCGTCGCCGGCTCGCCGACGACTATCAGGAGGTCAACGCGCCGCAGATCCTCGACAAGGTGCTGTGGGAGACCTCGGGTCACTGGGGCTGGTATCGCGAGAGCATGTTCGCGGTGCAGTCGGCCGGCGACGAGGCCGAGGACAAGCGCGTCTTCGCCCTGAAGCCGATGAACTGCCCCGGCCATCTGCAGATCTTCAAGCACGGGCTTAAGTCCTACCGCGAGCTGCCGATGCGTCTCGCCGAGTTCGGCGTCGTCCATCGCTACGAGGCGTCGGGCGCCATGCACGGCCTGATGCGGGTGCGCGGCTTCACCCAGGACGACGCCCACATCTTCTGCACCGACGCCCAGATGGCCGAAGAGTGCATGAAGATCAACGACCTGATCCTCTCGGTCTACGCCGACTTCGGCTTCGACGAGATCGTCGTCAAGCTGTCGACCCGGCCGGAGAAGCGCGTCGGTTCGGACGAGCTGTGGGACCGGGCCGAGGAGGTCATGACCCGGGTGCTGGCGGAGATCGCCGACAAGTCGGGCGGCCGCATCAAGACCGGCATCAATCCGGGCGAGGGCGCGTTCTACGGGCCGAAGTTCGAATACACCCTGCGTGACGCCATCGGCCGCGAATGGCAGTGCGGCACCACCCAGGTCGACTTCAACCTGCCGGAGCGCTTCGGCGCCTTCTACGTCGATGCCGACGGCTCGAAGAAGGAGCCGGTGATGATCCATCGCGCCATCTGCGGCTCGATGGAACGCTTCCTCGGCATCCTGATCGAGAATTACGCCGGCCACTTCCCGCTGTGGCTGGCGCCGACCCAGATCGTGGTGACCACCATCACCTCGGAGGCCGACGACTACGCCTCGACCGTGTGGCAGAAGCTGCGCAAGGCCGGCTTCCGCGCCGAGGTCGATCTCCGCAACGAGAAGATCAACTACAAGGTCCGCGAACACTCGCTGGCCAAGGTTCCGGTGATCCTCGTCTGCGGCAAGCGCGAGGCGGAGGAGGGCACCGTGGCGGTGCGCCGGCTCGGCTCCCAGGCCAACACGGTGAAGCCCTTCGACGTGGTGCTGGCGGAACTGACCGAAGAGGCGGTGCCGCCGGACGTCAAGCGCGAGCGCGCCGAGGGGTGAGCCCCGACGGCGGAGAAACGAGCGAAGGGCGGCCGCGAGGCCGCCCTTCGCTCGTTTCGGGGGGGGGCGGCGTAGGGTGCAAAGAGCGAAGCGAATTGCACCGGCGGCGCCTGATGGGACCGCCCGAGGTCGACGCGGCGCAGTCGGTGCAATTCGCTCCGCTCTTTGCACCCTTGTAACAGCGGGTTGGTCTAGAGTC
>CALMYM010000423.1 GCA_937873675.1 uncultured Alphaproteobacteria bacterium
TCACCGGCTTCGACATCATCTTCTTCTGGGTCGCCCGGATGATGATGATGGGCCTGCACTTCATGAAGGACGCCGACGGCAAGCCGGTGATCCCCTTCAAGGACGTCTACATCCACGCCCTCGTCCGTGACGAGAAGGGGCAGAAGATGTCGAAGTCGAAGGGCAACGTCATCGACCCGCTCGACCTCATCGACGAGTTCGGCGCCGACGCGCTGCGCTTCACGCTGGCCGCCATGGCGGCGCAGGGACGCGACATCAAGCTCGCCAAGGCGCGCGTCGCCGGCTATCGCAACTTCGCGACCAAGCTGTGGAACGCCGCCCGCTTCGCCGAGATGAACGGCTGCGTCTGCGTCTCCGACTTCGAGCCGGCGGCGGCGAAGGGCACTCTCAACCGCTGGATCGCCACCGAACTCGCCCGCGCGGTCGAGGGCGTCACCCAGGCGCTCGAGGCCTATCGCTTCAACGACGCGGCGGGCGCGGCCTATCGCTTCGTCTGGAACTCGTTCTGCGACTGGTACCTCGAGCTCGCCAAGCCGATCTTCCTCGGCGACGATCAGGCGCTGAAGGACGAGACGCGGGCGACCTGCGCCTACGTTCTCGACGAGATCCTCAAGCTGCTCCATCCCTTCATGCCCTTCATCACCGAGGAGCTGTGGGCGAAGACGGCGGAGGAGGCGGGCATCCGCCGCGCCGATCTGCTGGTGCTGACCGAATGGCCGCGGACCGGCGTGACCCACTCGGAAGCCGCCGACGAGATCGACTGGCTGGTCGGGATGATCACCGAGATCCGCTCGGTGCGCTCGGAGATGAACGTGCCGGCGGCGGCGCAGATCCCGCTGGTGGTGGTCGGGGCGTCCGAGCGGACCCGCGGCTGGCTCGCCACCCACGAGGCGGCGATCCTCAGGCTCGCCCGCATCTCGGAGATCGGGATCGCGGACGCCGCGCCGAAGGCCTCGGCGCAGATCGTCGTCGGCGAGGCGACGGTGTGCCTGCCGCTCGAGGGGGTCATCGACGTTTCGGCCGAGCGCAAGCGGCTGGAGAAGGAGGTCGAGAAGGCCACCCAGGAGATCGGCCGCATCGACAAGATGTTCTCGAACCCGCAGTTCATGGCCAAGGCCAAGGAAGAGGTCGTGGAAGAGAACCGCGAGAAGCGCGAGGAATACGTCGCCCGCCGCGCCAAGGTCGAAGAGGCGCTGGCGCGTCTGGGGTGAGTCCTCGTCCGCATCGGACACGAACGAGGCCGGGGCGCGAGCTCCGGCCTCGCGCGTTTTCGGGGGGAGGGTTCGCGCTCGGTCGCGACGCTTCGCTGGCTGCTCGGCCCATGGGTCCCCGGGTCGAGCCCGGGGATGACGAGGAGGAGAGGGTGAGATCTCTCACGGCCGCCGATTCTGCCGCTGCGAGGCGGGTCGGCGGGTGGTTCGAGCCGGCCCGAGCCGCGACGTGTGCGTCGGGTCTTCCCGACCACCTTTCCCCGTCATTGCCGGGCTCGACCCGGCAACCCAGCGGCGTCACCACTCGTTGCGGCCGTCGATCGGGTCGGCGATGTCGTCCCAGAGGTCGTGCCAATGGGGGTTGAAAGCGGCGATCAGATCGATCTTCCAGCGGCGAGCCCAGTGTTTCATGGTCTTCTCGCGCTGGATCGCGACACGGATGTCGTCGTGCCGCTCGTACCAGACGAGCCGCGTGCAGCCGTACTTCGCCGTGAAGCCGGGCAGGACGTGTTCGCGGTGCTGCCAGATGCGATGGACGAGGTTGCTCGTCACGCCGAGGTAGAGCGTGCCGTAGGGCTTCGAGGCGACGATGTAGACCCATCCACCGACCATGAGGAAACCTCTCTCGGAAGTTGCAACATGGCAACTCTCGATTTTTCCGCTGTTCATCCGGGGGTGATCGCTGCGGAAGAACGAGACTGTGCGATCGACGGTTGTATTTCGGCCAGTTGACGCCACGTCGTCACAATCGACGATGGGAAGCCAGGAACGCGGTGTTCACCATGTCGTGGCGAGTGGTGGGTCGAGACTCCCGTGTCGAAACTGCAACACCGATTTTCAATGAATTTCCTGGAGCTTTTCACAGGGAGATCGTGCCGCTTTCCGGTCACAAATGAGACCCAGCGTGCGATCGTCCGGATCGGGTCCCGGGCAGGGTGAGGAGAGGCGACTTGGGTTCGCAGACGCGTGGCGTGGATGTCGATCGGCCGATGGGGCTCGACATCGTCGAGGTGGCGGTGCGGGGATCCGTGCGGCCGATCGGTAAGCTGTGCGAACCGTCGACGTCTTCGGCGCCCGCTGTCGAGACAAGACCCGTTTCCGGCCCGAGTTTCGCCGGAAACGACGCCTATCTCCTGATGATGAAGGCCTCGACCCCGTGCAGCGGGCAGGAGAGGCGGAGAGCTTCGGATCGGCCGACGCGCAGCCTGCGGTGGCGGATCATGAACGAGATGCCCGAACGATCCTCCTCGCGTAGCCCGTCGCCCACCGGCGGCAGGCGCGGTCGCGTCGACGGGGAATTCGGGCCGATGACGAGAACGGTCATGTGGTGTGGAACGTTCCTTCGTTTCGGTCTGCTGAGTGCGGCCGTGGTCCTGTCGGCCACTTCCGCGTCGGCGCTCGATCCCAATGCCCGGGTGGCGGACGACGAGCCGCTGATCCCGACGGTGCAGGCGCTGGCGCCGCTGCCGGCGGTGCCGACGGCCATCCCGGCGCCGGTCGCGCCGATGCTGTCGCAGCTGCCGCCTGGGATCTCGCCGAAGCTGGTGGGACCGACCGTCGCCGGCAACGCCATCAGCGCCAGCGAGGCTTTCCGCGCCGGCACGCGCCTCTACTACGAGGGTGACCGCAAGGCGGCGATCGAGCAGCTCAAGCGCGCCGCCGAGAGCGGCCATCCGATCGCCCAGTGGAAGCTCGGCCGCATCTACCAGACCGGCGACGGTGTGCCGGCCAACGACGCCAAGGCCTTCGAGTTCTACAATCAGGTCGCCAACAATCACGCCGACGACAGCCCGAACAGCCCGCAGTCGGCCTTCGTCGCCTCGGCGTTCGTGGCGCTCGGCGGCTATTATCTGAAGGGTGTCGAGAACACCGCGATCCGTCCGAACGTGCAGAAGGCGCGGGAGATCTACACCTACGCCGCCTCCTATTTCGGCGACGCCGACGCCCAGTACAATCTCGGCCGGCTCTATCTCGACGCCGGCTCCAAGGAGCGCGATCCCAAGCAGGCGGCGCGCTGGCTCAAGGTGGCGGCCAAGAAGGGCCACGTCGGCGCTCAGGCGCTGCTCGGACAGCTGCTGTTCACCGGCGACGACGACATGCCGCGCCGTCCGGCTCAGGGGCTGATGTGGCTGACGGTGGCACGCGCCAACGCTCACGCCGTGAGCGAGGACTGGGTCCGCGACGCCCAGGAGCAGGCCTTCTCGGTGGCGAGCGAACAGGAGCGTCGCCTCGGCGTCGCCCAGGCGCAGGACTGGATCGCCAAAGCCGGGAATCAGTGACGGTTCGGCGCGAGCCGGACGGGAAACGACACGAGGCCGGGCGCCGAGAGGCGCGCCGGCCTTTTCGTCGTCCGGTGGGGCGGGGAACCGTCGAAGTAGGGTGCAAAGAGCGAAGCGAATTGCACCGGCGACATACGAAGGGAACCTGCGGGGGCACCGCGAGGTCGCCGGTGCAATTCGCCTTCGGCTCTTTGCACCCTACCGTTCGGGCACCCTACGTGGCGAAGCCCTCGTCGGGGTGATCGGGGAGCGTCGCGTCGAAGCCGTGCAGGAAGGCGAGGCGGGAGCCGACCCAGATGTTGCGGGTCGGGTGGACGCGGTCGGGCTCGTCGAGCGAGGCGACGGTGACGTCGATGGTCGTCGCGCCGTGCGGATCGGCCGGCGGGGCGTCGGAGAGGGGGAGGGCGGTGGTGCCGGCGTCGGCCTTCGCGTCGGAGACCTCCTGGGCGAAGAAGAGCTGGGTGCCGCAGGTCGGGCAGAAGCCGCGTTTCGCCAGCGTCGAGGAGCGGAACCAGCGGACCTCGCCGGTGACGGTCAGATCGGCGCGTGCCACCGTCGCCCAGGTGAGGACGGGCGCTCCGGCCGAGCGGCGGCAGATGCGGCAGTGGCAGTGGGCGACGTCGGTCGGCACGCGGGCGAGATCGTAGCGGATCGCGCCGCACAGACAGCCGCCTTCGATGCGATCCCGCGCCATATGCCCCTCCTCGTCGTCGACGGACAGCCCCGGAACGCCGGCCTCCCTCAGCCGACGTCGAGTTCCACCCACACCGGCACGTGGTCGGAGGGCTTGTCCCAGCCGCGGACGTGTTTGTCGATGCCGATGCCCTTCAGGCGGTCGGCGGCCTGCGGGCTCGCCAGCACGTGGTCGATGCGGATGCCCTCGTTCCTCTGCCAGCAGCCGGCCTGATAGTCCCAGAAGGTGAAGACCTGGGCGTCGGTCGAGGCGCGCAGACAGTCGGTGAGGCCGAGGCCGAGGAGGCGGCGCCAGGCCTCGCGGCTCTCCGGCTGGAACAGCGCATCGCCGAGCCAGTTCTTCGGCGTCCGGGCGTCGAGCGGCTCGGGGATGACGTTGTAGTCGCCCATCATCAGGAAGGGCTCCTCGAGGGCGA
This sequence comes from uncultured Alphaproteobacteria bacterium, assembly GCA_937873675.1. Lineage (GTDB taxonomy): Bacteria > Pseudomonadota > Alphaproteobacteria > Rhizobiales > Ancalomicrobiaceae > CALBKH01. The sequence goes on from CALMYM010000423.1 coordinate 4,600, forward strand.
GGCGGGCCTTGGCGTGGGCCTCGAGCCGCTTCATCCAGGCGAGCTTGTAGGTGAACTTCTCGGTGCCGATCGGGTTGCCGTTGGGCAGGTAGAGACCGGCGACGCGGACGACGCCGGAGGGCACCGAGATCACCGCCTCGATGAAGCGCGCCTGGGCGTCGTCCGGATCGCCGGGGAGACCGCGCTCGACGTCCTCGAGGCGGTGCTTCGACAGGATGGCGACGCCGTTGAAGCCCTTCTGGCCGTGGGTGGCGACGTTGTAGCCGAGCCGCTCGAAGGGGGCGAGGGGGAAGCCCTCGTCGACCGACTTGATCTCCTGCAGGACGACGACGTCGGGCCGCGCCTCCTCGAGCCAGGCGAGAAGCGTGTCGATACGGGCCTTGATGCCGTTGATGTTCCAGGTGGCGAATTTCATGGGGACTCGCGTGATGGGACGCTGAGACGAGGATAGCCGGGCGGCTCGGGGAGGTCACCCACAGATCGTCGACGCCGTTCGCCACATCCCCGGAAAACGTATGAATTCTCCCCACTTGGAATGCACTTTCGAAAACCCGACATCTATTCGAAGCCCGAAACAACGGGGGCGGACGAGGGGAGGCACTCATGAGACGGCCCATCTCCACGATCCTTCTGGCGGCGGCGACGATGCTGTTCGCATCGTCCGGTTTCGCCGAGTACCGACCGGCGGAGCGTTGGCAGGACCTCCTGCGCGCGAAATACGAAGTCTGCTATGCCGAGCACGACCAGCGGATGGCCGAGTACGACGCGCAGATCGGACGGCTGGACGTCGAGCGCGCCGACAACGAAATCGAGATCCGCACGGTTCAGAGCCGCGGCACCGACGCGCGCAATCAGGAACGCCTCGATCAGTTGATCGCCGCGCGTGTCGAATTGCGTCTCCAGATCGCGCGCCTGCGCAACGGCCGTGCGGCCTACGAGCGGCGGAGCCAGCGCGAACTGGCCGCCTGCATACGACGGGTCGACGCCGAGCGCGCGAAGGCGGAAAAGGCGAAGAAGAAGACCAAGGTGATCGTCGTACCGCCCAAGAGATCGTCGGGCATCGTCCGCGGAAGCGGCTCGACCCGATACGTGACACGAACGACCCGCGGGGTCGGATCGCGTTACGTCACGACCGGGCGGGGTGTCGGCAGTCGCGGTTATGGGACGCGTGGCGTCGGCAGCCGCGGTTACGGGTACGGAACTCGCGGTTACGGGTCCCGTGGCTACGGAACCCGCGGCATCGGCGGCGGCAGCCGTGGTGTCGGCTCGCGTTGCCACCATCAACCCGGGACCAGCCAGAAGCACTGCGGCTCCGGATGATCGAACCGCCGCCTTCGAACCGGCGAGTTGAGACATGGGCATGCGGAGGCTGAATGTACGGTGTGTCGGGGTCGTGGCGGCGATCGCCGTCGCGACCCTCGCGGCCTGCGCCGATCGGCCGGCCGGCTCGAACGGCGACGGGCTGCATCCCCAGCCGCTCAGGGCGGTCGGGGTCACCGCCGTCGGCATCGGTTCGGCCCTGCATCTCTACGACGGCAACGGTGCGCCGCCGACACGGCCGATCGTGGTCGAACGGGCGAACGGCGAGGGCACGCTCACCTGGCTCGGCCACGCCGGCTTCCGCATCAATCTCGGCGGCCGCTCGATCCTGATCGATCCGCACCTCTCCGACGGCTACGACACGCTGCTGGCGATCGGCCCGCGCCGGCTCAATCGCCCGCCGCGGATCGCGGCGATCGATCGGCTCGACGCGGTGGTGATCTCCCACGCCGATCGCGACCACTACGACATGGCGACACTGCGGCGGCTCTCCGCGCGGTTCCCCGAGGCGCGGTTGATCGCGCCCGCCGGCATGGGCGCGGGCGACGATCGCCACGGTTTCGCGCATGTCACCGAGGTGGAGACGTGGCGCGGCGTCGCTCTCGGCGGGCTGCGGCTGACGCCGACCCCGGCGCATCACCAGGGGCGGCGCAATTTCATCGGGCTCGCTCCTACACCGGCGGCGGGCTGGGTGATCGAGGGCGGCGGACGGCGGATCTTCCATTCCGGCGACACCGCCTACGGGCCGGTGTTCGGCGAGATCGCCGGCCGCTTCGGCCGCTTCGATCTGGCGCTGGTGCCGATCGGCGCCTATGCGCGGCGCGCCCTCTTCGGCGCGGTCCACGCCTCGCCGGAGGAGGCGGTGAAGATCGCGGTGGATCTTGGGGCACGCCGCGCCATCGGCCACCACTGGGGCACCTTCGCCCTCGGCCTCGAAAGTCCGGCGGATGCCGCCGCCCGCTTCGAGGCGGCGGCGCGCGGCCGGATCTCGGCGCGCGTTCTCGACGTCGGCGAGACGGCGAAGATCGCGTGGTGAGGGCGAGGCCGGCGGCTCAGAGCAGCTGGCCGCCGTTGATGTTGATCTCTTCGCCGGTGATGTAGGAGGAGGCCTCCGAGCAGAGGAAGTGGACGAGTTCGGCCACTTCTTCGGGGCGTCCGAGCCGGCGCATCGGGATCAGCGGCAGGAACTTCTCTTCCGTTCCGGGAGAGAGGATGTCGGTGATGATCTCGCCCGGCGCGATGGCGTTGACGCGGATGCCGTGGGGGGCGAAGTCGGCCGCCATCTCGCGGGTCAGCGAGGTCAGTGCCGCCTTGGAGGTGGCGTAGGCGGTGCCGGCGAAGGGATGGATGCGATGGCCGACCACCGAGGTGATGTTGACGATCGAACCGCGGCCGAGCTTCAGCTCGTCGAACAGGCCGGGGGCGAGCAGGATCGGCGCCAGCATGTTGACGTGGAACACCTGCATCCAGGTGTACATCGGCGTGGGGATCGAGGTCAGCCGCTCGCCGGCCGGGCCCTTGGGCGAGATGCCGGCGTTGTTGACCAGCGCATGCAGCGGCGCGCCGCCGATGCGCTGCTTGATGTCGAGGATGGCCAGCGGCACCTGCTCGCGGTCGGCGAGGTCGCACTGGACGTGATCCTCGGGACCGGCCTCCCAGGGGCAGCGCGAGCGCTCGAAGGAATGGCGCGAAATGGTGATGATGCGCCAGCCCTGATCGGCGAACTTGCGGACGATCGAATGGCCGATGCCGCGGCTCGCCCCGGTCACCAGCATGGTGCGGCGCGAGCCGTCGGCGGCGTAGGACGGTTCGGCGGTGTGATAGGGGTGCTGCGAATGGTCGACCGGGCACTTGGCCGGGTCGGCCGCTTCACCGGATACCGCGGGCGCCCCGGCCGGCTTCGGCGGGGTGAAGCGATGGGTCACCGGATCGTAGCCCTCGGGGTAGGCCGGCTTGCCGTCCGGCCCGATCGGCGGCGTGTAGGTGTGGGTGACGGGATCGTAGCCCGGCGGATAGGCGGGGCGGCCGGGGGCCTTGGGCTCGTCGTTCATGGCGCTCGTCTCCCGAAGGCTGCGGGGCGGCCGCGCGGCCGGCGTCCCGTCGGTTCCGTTGGTCTGCCCCGAAGGTAGGATGCCGCACCGCGGGGGACAAGGCGGGACGGAGAGGGTGGGTGTGGGCGTGAACCTCGATCGAGGCGCGGCGGGGCACACCCTTTCCCACACCGCGTGAATGCTCGCCGGATCCGAAGGGGGCGTTCGGCGGGCGTCCGTGCGCGATCCTTCGAGACGCGCCTGCGGCGCTCCTCAGGATGAGGCGTTCGAGATCTTCATTGGAAAACAAACGCTTCATGCTGAGGAAGCGTCCGAAGGACGCTGTCTCGAAGCATCTCGCACGAGAGGAGGAGGGGTCCGCGCGGCGCGCGGACCATTCCGATCGGTGCCGATCCCGCAGGCTTCACGCCTTCTCGATCTTCTCCAGGCCGCCCATGTAGGGGCGCAGCGCTTCGGGCACGGTCACCGAGCCGTCGGCGTTCTGGTAGTTCTCGAGCACCGCCACCAGGCAGCGGCCGACGGCGACGCCGGAGCCGTTGAGGGTGTGGACGAAGCGGGTGCCCTTGCCTGTCGTCGGGCGCATCCGGGCGTTCATGCGGCGGGCCTGGAAGTCGCCGCAGTTGGAGCAGGACGAGATCTCGCGATAGGCGGCCTGACCCGGCAGCCAGACCTCGAGGTCGTAGGTCTTCTGCGACGAGAAGCCCATGTCGCCGGTGCACAGCACGATACGGCGATAGGGCAGGCCGAGCTTCTCCAGCACGCGCTCGGCGTTGCGGGTCATGCGCTCGTGCTCGTCGGCCGAGGTCTCGGGTGTCGAGATGGTGACCATCTCCACCTTGTGGAATTGGTGCAGGCGGATCATGCCGCGGGTGTCGCGACCGGCGGAACCCGCTTCCGAGCGGAAGCACGGCGTCCAGGCGGTGAAGCGGAACGGCAGCGCCGCCTCTTCGACGATCTCTTCGCGGACGATGTTGGTGACCGGCACCTCCGCCGTCGGGATCAGCCACTTTCGATCCAGGAGCTGGCCCATTCTCTGGTTAATCGACATACCGTCAGGCAGCTGACCGGCGTCGCTTTCCGCTACGGCTTTGTTGAAAGCTACCTGATAGGCCTCTGTCGTGGCGGTGCCGAACAGGTCGTCGGCGAACTTCGGCAGATTGCCGGTGCCGTAGGCCGATTCGCTCTTCACCAGGAAGGGCGGGTTCACCTCGGTGCAGCCGTGCTCCTCGGTGTGGAGGTCGAGCATGAACTGGGCGAGCGCCCGCTCCAGCCGCGCCAGCTTGCCCTTGAGGAGGACGAATCGCGCGCCGGAGATCTTGGCGGCGGTGTCGAAGTCCATCATGCCGAGGGCTTCGCCGAGGTCGAAGTGCTGCTTCGGCTCGAAGTCGAAGGCGCGGGGCTCGCCCCAGCGGTTCACCTCGACGTTGTCGTGCTCGTCCTTGCCGAGCGGCACGTCGGCGGCGGGCGTGTTGGGGATGCCGGCGAGGAGGTCGGTGATCCTGCGATCGAGCTCGCGCTCTTCGGCCTCGCCCTGCTGGATCGTCGCCTTGATGGTGGCGACCTCGGCCTTGAGGCGCTCGGCCTCGGCGAGGTCCTTGCGGCCCATGGCGGCGCCGATCTGCTTGGCGCTCGCGTTGGCCTTGGCCTGGAGCTCCTGCAACGTCGTCAGGTGGGCGCGGCGGTCGGCGTCGAGGGGGAGGGCCTCGGCGGCGAGCGGCCCTTTGCCACGCTTCGTCAACCCCCCCTCGA
>CALMYM010000424.1 GCA_937873675.1 uncultured Alphaproteobacteria bacterium
GCGGCGCCTCTTTTCTTCGGCTTTCGCGCCCGACGTTTCGATCCGGTCGAAGCGTCGGGCGACGGGTGATCAGAAGGCGTCGTCGGGGAAGGCCATCATGGTCTTGCCACCGGCCATGATCGCCGAGAAGCGCCAGCCGGTCTCCGGCAGCAGCCGCTCCATGTAGAAGCGCGCCGTCGCCACCTTGGCGGCGTAGAAGCCGTCGTCTTCCGCCGTTCCGACCTTGGGCAGGGCGGTCTCGGCCATGCGCGCCCACAGATAGGCGAGCGCGGTCAGACCGAAGAGGCGCAGGTAGTCGGCCGACGCCGCTCCCGCCTCGTCGGGCTTGGCCATGCCGACCCGGGCGATCTGACCGGTCGCCTGCTGCAGGCGGACGAAGGCCTTGGCCAGCGGCTGGACGAATTCGCCGAGCGCCTCGTCCTCCATCTTGGCCTCGATGAAGGCCTGGACCGGATGGAAGAAGCGGCGCAGGTAGCGACCGGCGTGGGCCGGCATCTTGCGGCCGACGAGGTCGAGCGCCTGAACGCCGTTGGTGCCCTCGTAGATCTGGGTGATGCGGGCGTCGCGGACGTACTGCTCCTGGCCGTGCTCACGGATGTAGCCGTGACCACCGAAGACCTGGACGCCGATGTTGGCCATCTCGGAGCCGAGATCGGTCATCAGCGCCTTGACCACCGGGGTGGTGAGAGCGACGAAGTCGTCCGCCTCCTGGCGCTTCACCGGATCGGGGTGATGCTTGGCGACGTCGAGCGAGGTCGCCACCCAGGTGGCGAGCGCCCGGCAGCCCTCGACGAAGGCCTTCTGCGTCAGGAGCATGCGGCGCACGTCGGGGTGGACGATGATCGGGTCGGCGGCCTTGTCCGGCGCCTTGGTGCCGGAGATCGAACGACCTTGGATGCGATCGCGGGCGTAGATCACGGCGTTCTGCCGCGACACCTCGGCGAGGCCGAGGCCCTGCATGCCGACCGCCAGACGCTCGGTGTTCATCATGGCGAACATGGCGGCGAGGCCCTTGCCCGCCTCGCCGATCAGCCAGCCGGTGGCGTCGTCGAAGTTCATGACGCAGGTCGACGAGGCCTTGATGCCCATCTTGTGCTCGATCGAGCCGCAGGCGACGCCGTTGCGTGCCGCCAGCGAGCCGTCGTCCTCGACCATGAACTTCGGCACGAGGAAGAGCGAGATGCCCTTCACGCCCTTGGGCGCGCCCTGGATGCGGGCGAGCACGAGGTGGACGATGTTCTCGGTCAGGTCGTGCTCACCGGCGGAGATGAAGATCTTGGTGCCGGTGATGGCGTAGGAGCCGTCGTCCTTGGGGACGGCCGAGGTGCGCAGGAGGCCGAGGTCGGTGCCGCAGTGCGGCTCGGTCAGGCACATGGTGCCGGACCACACGCCCTCGACCATCTTGGGCAAGTACTTCGCCTTCAGCTCGTCCGAGCCGTAGCCCGACAGCGACACGTAGGCGCCGTGGGAGAGGCCGGGATACATGCCGAAGGAGAGGTTCGACGAGCAGATCATCTCGGTGATCAGGGTGTCGACGGCGAAGGGCAGGCCCTGGCCGCCGTAGGCCGGATCACAGGCGATCGAGGTCCAGCCGCCGTCGCGGAACTGGTCGTAGGCCTCCTTGAAGCCCTTCGGGGTCCGGACGACGCCGTTCTCGAAGGTGCAGCCCTCCTCGTCGCCGGAGCGATTGATCGGGAAGAGGACCTCTTCACAGATCTTGGCCGCCTCTTCGAGGATCGGATCGACGAGGTCGCGGCCGAACTCCTCGTAGCCGGGGAGTTGGGTGAGGCTTTCGCCGTCCATCAGTTCGTAGAGGCAGAAGCGCATGTCGCGCAGGGGAGCCTTGTATTCGGGCATGTGTCGCTCCTCAGTTGCGCAGCGGCTTGCCGGTTTCGAGCATGTGCTCGACACGGGCGAGAGAGCCTGCGGTCCGGACGAGGCGCATGAAGCCCTCGCGTTCGAGTTCGTAGAGGCGATCCTCGGTGACCGGCGTGGTCACGTCGGTGTCGCCGCCGGAGAGCACGCCGGCGACCTCGTCGGAGACCACCACGTCGTGCGGCGTCGCCTTGCCGGGGCGCGCGAAGCCGGCGACCGCCATGTTGAGGCCGGAGCGGGCCGAGAGGCCGGGCAGCACGAAGACCGGAGCCTCCGGCGGCTGATAGCCTTCCACCATCGACAGCGCCTTGGCCTTGGCATCGGCGAGCAGGCGATAGCGGTTCATGGTGATGCCGTCGGTCGGGGCCATGATCATCATCTCCTTGGCCTCGGCCGCCGACTTGGCGACCTGGGCGGTGGAGACCATCTCGAAGACCTTGGCGACGGCCGGCATCGGACCACGCGGCAGGCGGCCGTAGGCGGTCCAGCGGCGCAAGAGCTCCTTGCAGCCGCCCCAGCCGGGCAGCAGGCCGACGCCGACCTCGACGAGGCCGGTGTAGGTCTCGGCATGAGCCTGGATGGCCGAGCAGTGCATCAGGATCTCGCAGCCGCCGCCGAGCGCCATGCCCGAAGGCGCGGCGACCGTCGGGAACGGCGCGTAGCGCAGGGCCTTGTAGGTCGACTGACCGGAGGCCACCAGGTTCTCGATCTCCGGCCAGGCCGCGATGTTGGCGGCGAAGAGCGCGAGGCCGAGATTGGCGCCGACCGAGAACTGCGAGCCCTCGTTGTAGACGACCATCGCCTTGTAGGACTTCTTCACCAGCGCGATGGACTTGCCCAGGAGCGCGATGATGTCCGGGTCGAGCGAGTTCATCTTCGAGGTGAACTCGAAGCAGACGACGCCGTCGCCGATGTCCCACAGAGACGCCGAGCCGTTCTTGAGGATCGGCTGGGCGTTGAGCTTGATGTCGGAGAGCATGATCACGCCCTCGGGGCGCATCACGTCGCGATAGGCGCCGTCGAGGCCGAGGACCTGCCGTTTGCCGTTCTCGATGCGGTAGAAGCTCTTGCCGGCGGCCGCCTTCAGGATCGGGGCGACCGGGAGACCGGCCTTCTCGAGCCGGCTCACGAAACCGTCGACACCGATCTCGTCGATCAGCTCGAACGGGCCCTTCTTCCAGTTGTAGCCGAGGCGCATGGCCTCATCGATCGAATCGACCTCGTCGGCGGCGTCGCCGACCAGCAGCGCCGCATAGCACAGCGTGCGGCCCATGACGTTCCAGGCGTAGCGGCCGTGGAGGCTGTCGTGGTCGAGCAGCTTGCCGAGCGCCTTGCGGGCCTCACCGAGGGCGGGGACGTCGGCCTTGCGCTGGGTGCGGTAGGTGCCGGAGGCGAGATCCATCGCTTCCTTGACCTTCCCCTTCTCGCGGTTGAGTCGGTAGAAGCCGCCCTTGCCCTTACGGCCGGTGTAGCCGTCCTTGATCATCCGCTCGATCAGCGGCGCCGGACGGTTCATGACGTGGAACATGTCTTCGGCCGGCAGCGCGCCCGCCAGCGAGGCGTTGACGTGCGGCATCAGGTCGAGACCGACGAGATCGAGCAGGCCGAAGACGCCGGTCTTGGGGATGCCGAAGGGCCGGCCGATGATCGCGTCGGCGTCCTCGATGTCGACACCGAGGTCGAAGGCCTCGACCACCGCCGCCTGCAGCCACATGACGCCGAGGCGGTTGGCGATGAAGCCGGGACGGTCCTTACAGGCCACCACCGACTTGCCGAGACGATGATCGGCGAAGTGCGAAACCGCGGCGACCGCCTCGGGACGGGTCTTCGCGCCGGCCACGACCTCGAGCAGCCGCATGTAGCGCGGCGGGTTGAAGAAGTGGGTGACGAGGAAGTCCTCGGCGAACTTCTCCGACAGGCCGGAGACCAGCTTGTCGAGCGGGATGGTCGAGGTGTTCGACGACACCGCCGAGCCGGGCTTCCGCACCGCGTCGATCTTGGCGTAGAGCGCCTGCTTGAGGTCGAGCCGCTCGATGATCGCCTCGACGATCCAGTCGCAATCGGCGAGGAGGGCGAGATCGTCCTCGATGTTGCCGGTGGTGACGAGCCGGGCAGCCGACTTCGACATGAAGGCGGCGGGATCCGCCTTCAGGAGCTTCTCGACCGCGCCTTTGGCGATGGCCGAACGGTCACCGCCCTCCGGGAGGTTGGGCGGGACGATGTCGAGGAGGACGACGGGCGTCCCCGAGTTGGCGACATGGGCGGCGATCCCCGCACCCATGACGCCGGCGCCGATGACGGCGACCTTCTTGATGGGGGAGTTGGACATCACAGCGCCTCCAGGATGGTGGCGATACCCTGGCCGCCGCCGATGCACTGGGTGGCGAGACCGGTCTTGAGGCCTTCACGCTTCATCAGCGAGGCGACCTTGCCGACGATGCGGGCGCCGGTGGCGCCGAGCGGATGACCGAGCGCGATGGCGCCGCCGTCGAGGTTGATCTTCGCCGGGTCGAGGCCGAGGTCGCGGATGCAGGCGAGCGCCTGGGAGGCGAAGGCCTCGTTGAGCTCGATCACGTCGATCGACTTGACGTCGATACCGGCGCGGGCGGCCGCCTTGAGCGAGGAGCCGACCGGGCCGATGCCCATGATCTCCGGATCGCAGCCCGAGACCGCGATCGACTTGATCGCGGCGAGCGGCTCGAGGCCGTTCTTCTCGGCGTAGTCGAGCGAGCAGACGAGGGTGGCGGAAGCGCCGTCGGTGAGCGGCGACGAGGTGCCGGCGGTGACGAGGCCGGTGGCCGAGAACGCCGGCTTCAGCGTGGCGAGGCCTTCGGCGGTGGTCTCCGGGCGAATGCAACCGTCGATCGAGACGACCTTGCCCTTCTTGTCGGTCACGGGCACGATCTCGGCTTCGAACTTACCGGCGGCACGGGCGGCTTCGGCCTTGATGTGCGAGGCGACGGCGAACTCTTCCATCTGGGCGCGGGTGATGCCCCAGCGCGCCGCGACGTTCTCGGCGGTGTCGCCCATGCCGATGTAGGCACCCGGCATGGCGGCGGCGAGATCCGGGTCGGGCATCGGGTTGAAGCCCATCATCGGCACGCGGGTCATGCTCTCGATGCCGGCGCAGACGAAGACGTCGCCCGCACCCATCTGGATGGCACCGGCGGCGGAGTGGATCGACTGCATCGACGAACCGCAGAAGCGGTTGATGGTCTGACCGGCGACCGACTGCGGCAGGCCGGCCATCATGGCGACGAGACGGGCCATGTTGAGGCCCTGCTCGCCTTCGGGGAAGGCGCAGCCGAGGATGAGATCCTCGATGTCGTCCACGTTGACCTTGGTGCGGGCGACGAGGCCGGCGACCACCTGAGCGGCGAGGCGATCGGGACGGACGGTGGCGAGTTCGCCCTTCTTGGCGAGGGTGAACGGCGAACGGGCATAACCCGCGACGACGACCTTCTTCATCGACGTGTCTCCATACGGTGGATTTCGAGGGGGACGGTCGTCGAGGAGAAGTGGCCGAACGTCGGCCGGGTCCTCAGACCGCCCCGGGAGCTATGCCGCGCTCCGTCAGGGTCTCGAGCGCGGCGCGCTCGATCTCCCTGAGCTCGGAGAGCGTGGTCTTGACCGCCTGCAACTGCGACTCGAGCATGTCGATGCGCTCGCGTGCCTTGCGGGCGAGATGCTGGACCTGTTCCGTCTGGGTGGCGTCCAGCGCGTAGAGATCCAGGTATTCCTTGATGTCGCGCAGCGAGAAGCCGAGCTGCTTGCCGCGCAGGATGAGGATCATCCGCGCCCGGTCGCGATGGGTGTAGACGCGGGTGTTGCCGGCGCGCTGCGGCGAGATCAGCCCCTGGTCCTCGTAGAAGCGGATGGTGCGCGGCGTGACGCCGAGATCCCGAGCCAGCTCGGTGACCGAATAGATCTTGTCCATGACGGAGGGGCTCCGCGACCTGCGAGAAATGACCGTTGGGGCCGGATATTGCCCTATACGTCACTTTCCTGTCACGCGAATTCGACATCGGCACGATCTCTGTTCGCTTCCTCGGGACGCCTCACACCACCGTCGTCCGGCGAAAAACGCCGAAAAC
>CALMYM010000425.1 GCA_937873675.1 uncultured Alphaproteobacteria bacterium
TCGGTGTCGTAGGCGAAGATGCGGCCGGAATTTCCTTGTGCCGCGGCGAGCGCCAGCGACTTGCCGCCGCCGCCGGCGCAGAGATCGAGAATGCGCGCGCCCGGTTCCGGCGCGGCGACGAGGGCGGCGAGCTGCGAGCCCTCGTCCTGGATCTCGACGAGACCTTCCTGATAGGCGGCCTCGGAGGGAACGTGCGGCGGCTTGGCCGTCGGCCCGCCCTCGGGCAGGCGCAGGCCGAGGGGCGAGAGGTCGGTCGCGACCGCCCCCATGGCGGCGAGGCCGGTGAGCGCCTCGTCGCGGGTTCCCTTCAGCGAATTCACCCGCAGATCGACCGGGGCGCGCTCGGCGAGCGCCGTCATCTCGGTCTCCGTCCGATCGCCGAAGAGGTCGGCGAAGGAGGGGGCGAGCCATTCGGGGAAGTCGCCGCGCACATGGGCGGGCGCGTCGGCGAGCGCCGTCGCGGGATCGGCTTCGAGCCGTTCGCGTTCGCGCTTCGAGAGCTTCGCCGGGGAATGCGGGTGGGTCAGCGCCTCGTCGAGGGCCTCGAGCCCCCTCCCCCAGGTACGGGCATAGGTGAAGAGCACGGCGGCGCGCGGGGTCGCCTCGCCGAGAATCCAGGCGGCCGAGGCCTTCTTGCGCAGCGCGTCGAAGACGAGGCTGCCGATGGCGGTGCGGTCGCCCGATCCGGCGAAGCGATGGGAGAGGCCCCAGTCCTTCAACGCGTCGGCGACCGGACGCTTGCGCTTGTCGATGTCGTCGAGCACTTCGATCGCGGCCTGCAGCCGTCCGCCGTCCTTCATCGCGTCGCTCCCGAGAGACGTCGGGCGAGCGCCACGACGGCGGCGGCGGCGGCGATCGTCACGCCTTCGAGCGCCGTCGTCCATTTGGTGGTGGAACAGGCCGAAGCCCAGGAGACGAGGTCCGCCGTCACCGCGTCGGGGCCGAGGCGGAGCATGTCGCGGATCGCCGCGTTCTCGGCGAAATCGAGGAGGGTGGGCACCGCCACCAGGATGCAGGCGACGACGACCCGCCCGATGCCGGCGAAACCGGCCCAGCCGAAGATCGAGGCGAGGAGCCAGGACAGCGAGACGAGATAGAGGAGCGGGAAGGCCGTATCGAGACGGAGCTGGACGTTCGCGTAGAAGCTCGCGCCCTCCGGTCCGAGGGCCTTCAGGAAGCCGACGGCCTCGCCATGGCCGTAGCCGAAGAAGCGGACGTCGAAGGGCTGGCCGCCGCCGAGGGCGACGATGCGGGGGACGGACCAGCCGAGCATGGTGGCCGCGACCGCGACCATGGCGACGGCACAGGCGACGAGAAGGATGCGTAGGCTCATCTATGCCTCCTCACGGCCGGCGCCTGATGCTCGCTCGGACGCGCCACGCGCTCCCCATCTCCCCTCCTCGAACACGCGCAGCGTACGAAAGAGCCGGTGATCTGCTTTCGTGCGCGATCCTTCGAGACGGGCCTTCGGCCCTCCTCAGGATGAGGCGTTCGAGATTTTCCCACGAAAACAGGTGCCTCATGCTGAGGAGACGTCCGCGGGACGTCGTCTCGAAGCATCTCGCACCAGCCTCCGTTCCTCGAAATTCAACGATACTCCGTACCGACGCACTCCCCTGCCCCCTCCCAGGAAGAGGGCGCCGGGTCACGTCCGGCGGACGACATGGAGCCGGCGTCCGTCAGCCCCTCACACGTTCGAGGGGTAGTTCGGGCTCTCGCGGGTGATCTGGACGTCGTGGACGTGGCTCTCGCGCAGCGAGGCGCCGGAGATGCGGACGAACCGCGCCCTCTCGGAGAAGTCCGGCAGCGAGCGGGCGCCGACGTAGCCCATGGCGGCGCGCAGGCCACCGGCGAGCTGATGCAGCACCGCGCCGAGCGGGCCCTTGTAGGGCACCTGACCCTCGATGCCTTCCGGCACCAGCTTCAGCGTGTCGCGCACCTCCGCCTGGAAGTAGCGATCGGCCGAGCCGCGCGCCATGGCGCCGACCGAGCCCATGCCACGGTAGGCCTTATAGGAACGACCCTGGTGGAGGTAGACCTCGCCGGGGCTCTCGTCGGTGCCGGCGAGCAGCGAGCCGATCATGGCGACCGAGGCGCCGGCGGCGAGCGCCTTGGCGAGATCGCCGGAGAACTTGATGCCGCCGTCGGCGACGACCGGCACGCCCTGGGCGGCGGCCACCGAGACGGCGTCCATGATGGCGGTCAGCTGCGGCACGCCGACACCGGCGACGATGCGAGTGGTGCAGATCGAGCCCGGACCGATGCCGACCTTGATGGCGTCGGCGCCGGCGTCGATCAGCGCCTTGGCGGCGTCGGAGGTGGCGATGTTGCCGGCCAGCACCTGCGTGGCGTTGGAGAGGCGCTTGACCCGCTCGACCATGGCGAGGACATGCTGGGAGTGGCCGTGGGCGGTGTCGACGACGATGAGGTCGCAGCCGGCGTCGATCAGGCGCTCGGCGCGCTCGAAGCCCTTGTCGCCGGTGGTCGTCGCGGCGGCGACGCGCAGCCGGCCCTGGGCGTCCTTCGACGCGTGCGGGTGGTGCTGGGCCTTCTCGATGTCCTTGACGGTGACGAGGCCGGTGCAGCGATACTGATCGTCGACCACCACCAGCTTCTCGATGCGGTGCTTGTGGAGGAGGCGCTTGGCTTCCTCCTGGCCGACGCCTTCCTTGACCGTCACGAGGTTCTCGCGGGTCATCAGCTCGTAGACGCGCTGATCGGGGTTCGAGGCGAAGCGGACGTCGCGGTTGGTGAGGATGCCGACGAGGCGGCCGAGATGCGAGCCGCCGACGCCGCCGTTCTCCACCACCGGGATGCCGGAGATGTGGTAGCGCGCCATCAGGCCGAGGGCGTCGGCGAGTGTGGCGTCGGGCCCGATGACGATCGGGTTGACCACCATGCCGGACTCGAACTTCTTCACCTGACGGACCTGCTCGGCCTGCTCGTCCGGCTCCATGTTGCGATGGACGACGCCGATGCCGCCGGCCTGGGCCATGGCGATGGCGAGACGCGCCTCGGTGACGGTGTCCATGGCGGAGGAGAGGATCGGCAGATTGAGCTCGATCTCCTTGGTGACGCGCGAGCGGATGTCGACCTCGCCCGGCATCACCTCGGAATGGCCGGGGAGCAACAGGACGTCGTCGAAGGTGAGAGCTTCGCGGGAATTGCCGGGTTCGTAGAAGGTCGCCATGGGCCAACGTCCTCTCGGGAGAATGCGGGACGACCGGCCGGCGGGCCTTCGGGCACCCGCGACCGGTGGAAAAGTTCGTCCATCGGAGTTGGCGGCGGTCGTTAACACGGAAATGACGAAAGGGGAAGAGATGCCCGACATGTCGCGGGCGCGGGGCCGCCGTGCACGAAATGTTGGGCCGCCGGGGCGCGCGAGAGGCCGGATCTCGCGCCGTCGATCTCAGCCGTCGACGGCGGCGGGATCGGGGCTCGGACGTGCGAGCTTCACCACGCGGACCACCTCGCTGTCGAACATCAGGACGTGGCGGCGGAACCAGTCGGGGACCATCTCGGCGACCCAGGCCCGCGCCATCACGGTGCGGCCGGCGCGCGCCTGGTCGAGGAAGCGGCGCGCCTCGCCGACGGTGCGGGCGTGTTCGGCGACGTGATGGGCGATCTCCTTGTAATCGACGGCGCGCATCAGCGCTTCCTCGCGGGCGAAGTGTTCGCCGAGATGGTCGACGAAGGCGGCGAGGCGCTCGCCGAACTCGGCCGGCCCCGCCGAAGCGGCGGCGCGCCAGAGCTCCACCGAGGCGGCGTGATCGTCGTCGATCTCCGGCAGCGACAGGGTGAGAGCGGGAAGATCGATGTCGGCCATGTCGGAAACCTCACGTCGGAAGACCACCGAGGAGGGTCGCAGCAAGGCCCGTGCCGCGTGCCGCGTCGGGGCGACGGCGAAATCGTTCGAATTGGAACGATCTCGCTCATCGGCCGCTCACCGCGTTCGCGAAGAAAGGCCGCCCCTCCCCTCGTGCCTCACCCGACGGAAACTTTCCGCGTGGCAGGGTTCTCGCACGATTTCGAAGACAGAACGGGGGCAGGAGAGATGTTGGACAAGACGATCGTGTCGATCGGCCTCGCCGCGGCGCTGGCCGCCACCGCCATGAGCCTGCCGGCCAAGGCCGAACCGGTCACCGGCATCTTCGCCGCCGGCTTCGTCGGCGCGGTGATCGGCGCCGGCATCGCCTCGTCGTCGCGGCGCGACGGCATCCGCTACTACGACGGTGCCGCGGCCTGGGATCACGGCGTGCCCGGCTATCAGCGTCCACGCCCGGCCGTGGTGCCGATCTCCGCGTCGGAATACGCGCTGGTCGAGGCCCCCGGCCCCGGTCGTCATCGCGTCTGCGCCTGGCAGGATCGCTTCGACCGCCGCGAGCACTACATCGGCTCGCGCCGCATCTGCTGGATCGAGGCGCGCTGAAGACGCGACCTCGTCGCGTCCACGACGGCCCGTGGCCCGTAGGGTGGAAAGAGCGAAGCGAATTCCACCGGCGGCGCCCATGGTGGAATTCGCTTCGCTCTTTCCACCCTACTGTTCCGGCCGCTCCAGGGTCCGGCGCGATGCGCCCTCCCCTCACGCGTCCTTGAGCGGCGGCATCCAGGCGTGGGTGTCGCGCGGGTCGCCGTCGTCGGTGGCGTCGCTCGGCGCTTCGGTGGGGCCGCGATAGCCCTTGGCGATGACGTAGAGCTCGGCCGAATCGGCGCGGCTCGCCGGCGGCTTGATGTGCATCACCTGGGCGAAATCGCGCTTGAGGTTGGCGAGCAGCTCGTTCTCTGTGCCGCCGCGCAGCACCTTGGCGAGGAAGTGACCGCCGGGCTTCAGCACGGTGCGGGCGAAATCGATCGCCACCTCGGCGAGATGCATGATCTTCAGATGGTCGGTCTTCTTGTGGCCGGTGGCCGGCGCCGCCATGTCGGAGAGCACCACGTCGGCCTTCTCGCCGCCCAGCGCCTCGACCAGGACGGCGGGCGCATCGTCGTCGAGGAAGTTCTTCTGCAGGAAGACGACGCCCGCCAGGGTCGCCATCTCGAGGTAGTCGATGCCGACGACGCGCGGGTTCTCGTCGGTCGATTTCACCCGCTGCGCCGACACCTGGCACCAGCCGCCGGGGGCGCAGCCGAGGTCGACGACCCGCATGCCGGGCTTCAGCAGGCCGAATTTGTCGTCGATCTCGATGAGTTTGTAGGCGGCGCGCGAGCGCCAGCCCTCCTTCTTGGAGAGGACGACGTAGGGGTCGTTGAGCTGGCGCGCCAGCCAACGGTTCGACGAGGCGGTGCGGCGCTTGGCCGTCTTCACCTTGACGTGGAGCGCCCGCGGCGCGCCGCCGCCCTTGCCTCCGCCCTTGTCGCTCATCGCTCGCGTCCCTCGTCGCTCGGCCGGCGCGGCCAACGGTGCGGCCGGCGCCAGACGCCGTCGCCGATCATCAGTTCGGTCAACATGCCCTCGCGCAGTCCGCGATCGGCGACGCGCAGGCGGCCACAGCGCCAACGGCGGCGGATCGCCTCCAGGATGGCGCAGCCGGCGAGCACCAGATCGGCGCGGTCGCCGCCGATGCAGGGATTGGCGACGCGATCCTCGAACTCCATGGCGAGCAGGCGATCGATCATCGCGCCGACCTCGTCGTCGGAGAGCCAGGTGCCGTCGACCCGGCGGCGATCGTAGCGCTTCAGGCCGAGATGGACGCCGGCGAGCGTCGTCACCGTACCCGAGGTGCCGAGCATGTGGTAGCGGCCGGTGACGAGACGCTCGGCGAGCGGCGCCCAATCGGGCAGGACCGCGAGCAGCGCGTCGACGTCGGCGACCATGTCCTCGAACACCGCCGGACCGACGGCGACGCCGCCGTGGCGCTCCGACAGGGTGACGACGCCGACGGGGAGCGAGGTCCAGGCGCGGATGTGGCGGGGCGGCGCCCCGCCCCCCCGCCCCGCGCCGCCCCCCGCCCCCCCCCCCCCCCCCCCGCCCGGG
>CALMYM010000426.1 GCA_937873675.1 uncultured Alphaproteobacteria bacterium
TCTGCGACCAGGGCCGCCCTCGCCACCTTCCGCCCCCGCCTCGTCGTCGGCTTCGCCGCCGAGACCGAGAGTCTGATCGCCAACGCCCGCGCCAAACTCGCCAAGAAGGGCGCCGACCTCATCGTCGCCAACGACGTCTCCCCCGAGACCGGCATCATGGGCGGCGACCGCAACACGGTGCGCATCGTCGAGCCGCACGGCGTCACCGACTGGCCCGACCTGCCCAAGGCGCAAGTGGCCGAAAAGCTGGTGGACCTGATCGTCGATCGGTTGCGGTGAGGCGCAGGTGGGCCGGACCGTAGGGTGCAAAGAGCCGCAGGCGAATTGCACCGTCTGCGGCCGATGAGGCTTTGCCGGCTTCGGCCGTGGTCCACCCGTGCCGTCGGATGGTGCAATTCGCTCGCGCTCTTTGCACCCTACCGCGCCGAGTGGCTCACCCCGCCATCGCCTCGATCACCTTCACCAGCCGCTCGATGTCCTGCGGCCGCGACAGGCGGTGGTCGCCGTCGGGGACGAGCGTCAGGGTGACGTCGTCGCGGGTGAGATGGGTGGTGAGACGCACCGCGTGGCGCCACGGCACCGAGGTGTCCATCACCCCCTGCATGATCGTCACCGGACAGCCGAGTTCGATCTCGTGGCCGAGGACGAGGTTCGCCCGCCCGTCCTCGATCAGCGCCCGGGTGACGAGATAGGGCTCGTCCGAATATTCCGACGGCTCGCGATAGACGCCGGTCTCCAGGATCTCGCGGCGGATCTCCTCCGAGAACCGGGCCCACATCAGCTCTTCGGTGAAATCGGGTGCCGGCGCGATCAGCACCATCGCCTTCAGCCGCGAAGCGTCGCGGCCGACCTTCGCGAGGTGGGCGCGGGCCATGAGCAGCGCCATCCAACCGCCCATCGACGAGCCGATCACGATCTGCGGCCCGGTCGTCGTGTCGAACACCGCCAGCGATTCTTCGAGCCAGCGCGAGATCGTCCCCTCCTCGAAGCGCCCGCCCGACTGGCCGTGGCCGGAATAGTCGAAGCGGGTGACGGCGAGGCCGCGCGCCGCGCCGAAGTCGTCGAGCGCCACCGCCTTGGTGCCTGTCATGTCGGAGCGGAAGCCGCCGAGCCAGAAGAGGCCGGGACCCGCGCCCGCCCGGCGGATCACCGCGATGTCGCGCGCCGCCGCTCCCTCGTCGACCGTGATCCGCTCCACCTCGTTCGCCATGCCGACCTCCTCGCCGCGTCGAATCCCGCTCCCTCTCTACCGCGTCGGCGCGCGCGGCGGGAGACGCCGACGATGCCGGCCCGATCGCCGACGCACGCCGTCGACGAAATCTTCACGCCGTTCCCTCGCGGCATGGCGAAGCGATCGGCCGAATCCCGTATGGGACGTGCGCGGCGTTGACTTCCGAGCGGATTCGGCGAATTGTCGGGCCACCGGTTCGGCGCGGGTGAACCCCGTCGGCCGAAAGCCTCGGCGTTTTGCGCACGGGGCTTTCCGTGCACCGTCTCGCCCAGCTCGGTTTCTCGAGCCGACCGGGTGGGAAGCCGATCCCAGAAGAGGAGAGTACGACCATTCGCCGTCCGTTTCGCGCACCGCCGCCGCCCAAGGAAGGGCCGCGTATCAACCGGGAGATCCGGGGGACCCCCCAGATCCAGCTGATCGACGAGGAAGGCAACAACGTCGGCGTCGTGTCGTTCTACGACGCGCTCGATCGTGCCGAAGAAGTCGGACTGGATCTCGTCGAGATCGCGCCGAACTCGACGCCGCCCGTCTGCAAGCTGCTCGACTACGGTCGCTTCAAGTACCAGTCGCAGAAGAAGGCGGCCGAGGCGCGCAAGAACCAGAAGGTCGTCGAGATCAAGGAGGTCAAGCTCCGTCCCGGCATCGACGATCACGACTACGACGTCAAGATGAAGCAGTCGCGCCGCTTCTTCGAGGAAGGCGACAAGGTCAAGATCACCCTGCGCTTCCGCGGTCGCGAGATGGCGCATCAGGATCTCGGCGTGATGTTGCTCGATCGCGTGCGCGCCGACGTCGGCGACATCGCCAAGGTCGAGTCGGAGCCCCGCCTCGAAGGCAAGCAGATGATCATGATCCTGGCGCCGCGCTGAGCGCGTCGCCGATCGAGAGAACCCCGCGCCCGACCCGGTCGGCGCGGGGTCTTCGTTTCGGGGGAGGGGAGACCCCCGCGCGAGCACGGTCCGAGGTGGCCGGTGCCGCGAGACGACGGCGGAGGCGGACGTCGCCATGACATCGACCACACGATCGCTGCGCTGGCGGCTGGGATCCGGCGACGACGCCGGCCTCGAGCACGTCGAGGTGAAGATCGCCGACAGCGGCATCGCCGCCGAGGCGGTGGTGATCGCCGGTTCCGGCGAGGCGGCCTACGGCGCCCGTTGGCGCATCGTCGTCGATCCCGAATGGGCCTGCACCCGCTCGCTCCACCTCACCCGCCTCGGCGGCCCGACGGTGGCGCTGCGCCACGACGGCTACGGCGCCTGGTCGGACGGCGAGGGCAAGACCCGCAAGGAATTCGCCGGCCTCACCGATTGTCTGATCGAGGGCTCACCCTTCGGCCTCACCCAGATCCTGAAGCGCCTCGGCGCCAAGGCGGCCAAGGCCCAGTCCCTCGACGTCGTCGTGGTCACGCTGCCGGGGCTCGCCGTCGAGCGCGCGTCGCTGCGGCTCGAGCCGATCGAGGCCGGCCGGCGCTGGCGTCTCGTGCGCGGCGAGACGACGGTCGAGGTCGCGGTCGACGCCGACGGCTTCGTCACCGCCTACGGCGAGACGGCGACCCGTATCGAGGCGGCGGCCGCGGCGTGAACCGCCTTTCCGCCCGGGGGCGAAACCTCACGAAAGGGTCGGTGCTCGGCGGTTGATCCGAACGTCGCCACGGTGTCCCTTCTCCCCTTGCGGGAGAAGGTGCCCGAAGGGCGGATGAGGGGTCTGGGCCTCTCTTCCAGTCATGGGGTTCATGGTTCCGCCCGGTTGCCGCTTCGCGGCGCCCCCTCATCCGACCGCTTCGCGGCCACCTTCTCCCGCGAGGGGAGAAGGAAGAGGGAATTCGCCGGCAGCGTCGGTCGACCGACCGCTTTTCGAGAGGTCGTCCGCCTTTCCGCCCGACCCCGTTGCATTTCTGGTCTTCGCCGCCTATAACCCGCCGGTCTTGCGAACCGACCGGCTGTAAAGGGCATGCCGTGGCGGTTCTCGAAGGCTCGAACCCAACGTCAATTCACGGGACCAGGGGGTTCACGCGCGATCGATCGGTCGCGTGACCGAGGAAACTTCACGGCATCCTCGTTCCTGACCCGGCAACTCGAGAGAGAGCCAAATGCCCAAGATGAAGACCAAGAGCGGCGCCAAGAAGCGCTTCAAGCTCACGGCCACCGGTAAGGTCAAGGTCGCCCAGGCCGGCAAGCGTCACGGCATGATCAAGCGCACGACCAAGTTCGTCCGCAATGCCCGCGGCACCACCGTCCTCGCCGAGGCGGACGCCAACATCGTCAAGAAGTACTTCTTGCCGAACGGCTGAACCCGCCCCTTGAACCTGTCGATCTGAAGGAAATCGAACCATGGCTCGTGTCAAGCGCGGCGTGACCGCTCACGCGAAGCACAAGAAAGTGCTGAAGGCGGCGAAGGGCTACTACGGCCGCCGCAAGAACACCATTCGCACCGCGAAGGCTGCCGTCGAGAAGGGCATGATCTATGCCTATCGCGACCGCAAGAACAAGAAGCGCAACTTCCGCGCCCTGTGGATCCAGCGCATCAACGCCGGCGTCCGTCAGGTCGACGCGGCGATGACCTACTCGCGCTTCATCGACGGCCTCGCCAAGGCCGGCATCGAGGTCGACCGCAAGGTCCTGTCCGAGCTCGCGATCTCCGCGCCGGAGGCCTTCGCCGAGCTCGTCGTCAAGGCCCGCGCCGCCGTCGAGGCCGCCAAGGCCGCCTGATCGGCGACGTCGAAAGAAGTTCGAAGGCGGTGGGGGTGACCCCGCCGCCTTCTGCGTTTCACGAGGCGTCGTCGGCGAAGAGTGCGGCGAGACGGGCGCGGTCGATGCCCGGGCAGATTCGCCCCGGCGGCTTCACCGTCGGCGTGTCCTCGCCGGCGACGATGGCGTTGACCACCGCTTCCTCGACCGCCTCCACCGCTGCGAGATAGAAGGGATCGATGCGATCGGCGTCGAAGGCGACGCGTTCGACGAGCGCTCCCGGCCGCTGTGACGCGGGCCCGAACGGGGCGACCGAGAAGGCGAGGAAGATGTCGCCCGAGCTGTTGCCGCCGGGCGTGCCGCCGCGCCCGAGGCCGAGCGCCGCCCGCTTGGCCATGTGGCGCAGCGACAGCGGCGTCAGCGGCGCGTCGGTGGCGAGCACCACGATGATCGAGCCCTGTTCCCGGTCGCGGAAGGTGCCTTCCGGCATCAGCCGGCCGACGTGTTTGCCCAGCACCTGGAACCACGGCCGAATGCCGTGATTGGCCTGGACGAGGCACCCGACCGTCCAGGTCCGCCCGTCGATCTCCACCAGCCGTGACGCCGTGCCGGTGCCCGCCTTGAACTCGTAGGCGATCATGCCGTTGCCGCCGCCGACCGAGCCCTCGGCGACCGGCCCGCCGGCCGCCGCCTCGATCGCCGCGATCGCGTGGTCCGGCGCGACGTGCATCGCGTTGATGTCGTTCAGCACCCCGTCGTAGGTCTCCGCCACCACCGGCATCGCCCAGGCGTGTTCGGCGAAATGGTCGGCGTAGGTGTCGATCATCCAGCGCGTCGCGCCGTGATGCGCCGCTCCGACCCCGTGGGTGTCGGTGATCAGCACCGGGCCGATGAACCAACCGGCGTCGTCGATCCAGTGGGTGCCGGTCATCTCGCCGTTGCCGTTGAGGGCGAAGTGGCCGGCGTTCACCGGTTCCGGCCGGCCGTGGTCGCGCCGCGGCCGGATCGCGGTGACGCCGGTGCGCATCTTCTTCGCCGGGTCGGTCAGCGTGGTGAACCCGACGGTGACGCCGGCGACGTCGGTGATGGCGTTGAGCGGGCCGGGCCGACCGGGAAACGGCAGGCCGAGATCGCGGGCACGTGGGGCCATGAGCGCTCCTCGCCGCCGAAACCTCGTGCGGCATGGTGGGATGGAGCGGATCGCCGGTCGGCGTCCGCCCGTTTCGCCCCTTCCTACACCGAAGCGACGCCGCGCCGAAGCGGCCTCACCCCTTCTCGAAGCGGGCGATCGCCGTGAGGAACGTGTCGCCGAAGCGCGCGAGCTTGGCGGCGCCGACGCCGTGGATCTCGCCGAGTTCGGCCCGCGTCGTCGGCCGCGCCCGCGCCATCTCGATCAGGGTGCGGTCGGCGAAGACGACATAGGCGGGCGCGTTGAGCTCGGGCGCCCGCGCCGCGCGCTCGGCCTTGAGCAGGGCGAGCAACTCGCTCTCCCGCGCGTCGAGCCCGGCCGCGGTGATCTTCTCGGCGCGGGCGGCCTTCCTGGTCTTCTTCTCGCGCGCCGCCTCGATGACGTCGCGGCGGAAGGTGACCTCGCGCCGCCCCTTCAGCACCTCGACGCCCGCCTCCGTGACGAACCACCGGCCGTGGGTGGCGAGGTCGACGTCGGCGAGGCCGAGCGCCAGGAGCTGGCGAAAGATCGCCCGCCACTGCGCCTTGGTGAACTCCTTGCCGCAGCCGAAGGTCTTCAGGCTGGTGTGGCCGAAGCGGGTCATGTTCTCGGTCGTCTCGCCGGTGAGCAGCGACACGAGATGCACCTCGCCGAAGCGCTCGCCGGTCCTCACCATCGCCGAGAGCGCCTTCTGCGCCGCCACGGTGCCGTCGAAGGTCGCCACCCCGTCGAGGCAGATGTCGCAGTTGCCGCAAGCGCCGCTCTCCTCGCCGAAATAGGCGAGCAGCACCTGACGGCGGCAGCGCGGCGTCTCGGCCAGCGCCACCAGCGCCTGCAGCCGCTGGCGCTCGACCCGCTTCTGTTCGTCCGACGCCTCGCTCTCGTCGATCTGGCGACGGCGAAGCAAGATGTCGTCGGTGCCGTGCAGGGTCAGCGTGTCGGCGGGCAGCCCGTCTCGCCCGGCGCGGCCGATCTCCTGGTAATAGGCCTCGATCGACTTCGGCAGGCTCGCATGCGCCACGAAGCGCACGTCCGGCTTGTCGATGCCCATGCCGAAGGCGATGGTGGCGGTCATCACCACCCCGTCCTCCTGGAGGAAGACGTCCTGGCGCTTCGCCCGCGTCTCCTGGTCGAGCCCGGCGTGATAGGCGAGCGCCCGGAAGCCCTGCGCGGTGAAGAACTCGGCCAGCTCCTCGGTCTGCTTGCGCGACGAACAGTAGACGATGCCGCTCTCGCCGCGATGGCTCTCGAGGAATCGGATGAGCTGGCGCCGCGGGTCGGCCTTGGGCCGCATGGCGAGACGCAGGTTCGGCCGGTCGAAGCCGTGGACGAAGACCGCCGGTTCGCTGCGGAACAGCCCGTCGACGATCTCGTCGCGGGTCGCCGCGTCGGCGGTCGCCGTCAGGGCGACGATCTGCGGAGAGCCGAGCCGCGCCGCGAAGCCGCCGATCTCGCGATACTCGGGGCGGAAGTCGTGGCCCCACTGCGAGATGCAGTGCGCCTCGTCGACCGCCAGCGTCGCGACGCGGGCTCGCGCCAGCATCTCCTGGGTGTAGGCCCGCGCCAGCCGTTCCGGTGCGACGTAGAGGAGGCGCAGCCGCCCCGCCTCGAGATCGGCCATCGTCTCGCGGAACTCGTCCGGTCCGGTCGAGGAATTGAGCGCCCCGGCGGCGACGCCGTTGGCCCTGAGCTGCGCCACCTGATTGCGCATCAAGGCGATCAGCGGCGAGACGACGACGGTGAGGCTCTCGCGCACGATCGCCGGCAGCTGATAGCACATCGACTTGCCGGCGCCGGTCGGCATCACCGCCAGCACGTCCGATCCCGCCAGCACCGCGGCGACGATGTCGTCCTGACCGGGGCGGAAGTCGGGATAGCCGAAGACCTCACGCAGCACCGCCCGGGCGCGGGCGAGATCGAGGGTCGACGCGAGGGAATCGGGGGCAGGGGAGGGCAAGCGGCAGACTCCTCGGGGCTCCCCGAGCGGTAGCGGTCGAGGCCGGGCGCGTCAATCACGCCGACCTGGGGCCATCGCACTCGGTGGTTCGCGCGGAATCGAACGACCTGACCTCTGGCGTGCTCTCCCCCCTGGAGGGGGAGAGACAGAGAGGGGGGGGACGGCGCCGCCACGAATTCAGAGTTCGAGGAGACTGCACAGCCCCCCTCCCTGTCCCTCCCCCCCGAGGGGGGCGGGAACGCACTGGGCGCCGCCGGTCGAACGAACGGACGCCGTGCCGATGCCCGCTCCCATTCCGAATGCGATGGTCCGGCCCGCCGACCGATCAGTCGCCCCGGCCGAACCCATCAACGATGATCGTTTGAAACCGGCCCGCCGCTCGGCCACTCTGACGGCGAGGGGACGACACCGGCATGACCAGACGAGAGCGCACGATCATCCTGGCGCGCGGCGCCGCGACGCTGCTCGTCGCCATGGGGCTGGGACGCTTCGCCTTCACCGCGCTCTTACCCGCCATGCAGACGGCGACCGGCTTCACCGACGCCGATGCCGGCCTGATGGCCTCGCTCAATCTCGCCGGCTATCTCGCCGGCGTCTTCCTCGCCGGCCGAGCGCCGGCGGCGTTGCGGCCGTTGCTGTTCCATATCGGCCTCGCCGTCGCGGTGGTGTGCATCGCCGGCATGGGCTTGTCGCTCGGCCTGTGGTTCTGGGATCTGCTGCGGCTCGCCGCCGGCATCTCCTCCGGCCTGCTCTTCGTCCTCGGCACCGCCTTCGTCTACGAACGCGGCGCCGCCACCGGGCCGACCGGCGCGGCGCTGCACTTCGCCGGCGTCGGCACCGGCATCGCACTGACCGGCCTCACCGCCCAGTTCGTCCCCGACTGGCGGCTCGCCTGGGGCCTGCTCGGCGTCGTCGCCCTGGCGCTCGCCTGGCCGGCGATCGGTGTGCCCGGCACGACGTCACGCCGTGGAGCGGCCGCGCCGCCGGCACACCCACGCATGCGCTGGCGCGCGCCCTTCGTCCTGCTGGTCGTCGCCTATGCGCTGGAAGGCCTCGGCTACATCGTCACCGGCACCTTCCTCGTCGCCATCCTGCGCCGCCTGCCCGAGACGGCGCATCTCGCCTCCTTCGCCTGGGTGCTCGCCGGCCTCGCCGCCATCCCCTCGCCACTGGTGTGGACCCGCATCGCCCACCGCTTCGGCGCCTGGGCCTCGCTCACCGTCGCCTACGTCGTCCAGGCGATCGGCATCTTCGCGGCGTTGACCGGCTCGCCGGGCGCGGCGCTCTTCTCGGCCGTCTCCTACGGCTTCACCTTCATCGGCATCACCGGCGTGTCGGTCGCGGTCGCCGCCCGCCTCCAGCCCGGCGCCACGGCGCGGGCGACGGCGCTGAGCAACATCGGCTACGGCATCGGTCAGGTGATCGGCCCCTGGGCCGCCGGACTGGTGGCGACCGGCGCGTCCGGCTTCGCCCTGCCGCTGATCGGCGCCGGCACGGTGGTGACCGCATCGGCGCTCCTCTCGGCCGCCGGCCACATCGCGGCGAAGCGCGACGGTTCGGCGTGAGCGGCACGGGTGTCTCACCCCGCCTTGGTCACCCGCCGCAGCGTCAGATTGATCCGGCCACCGCCGGAAAGCAGCGTCGAGGTGCCCGGCAGGATGCGGTCGACGCCGTGGAAGGCGAGGCGGGCGGGACCGGCGAGCACCAGCACGTCGCCCGAGGCGAGCACGAAGGAGCGCGTCGGATCGCCGCGCTCGACCCCGCCGAGGCGGAAGCGGCACGAATCGCCGAGCGACACCGACAGGAGCGGCGCCTCGAAGTCCTCTTCGTCACGGTCCTGATGCAGCCCCATCTTGGCTTCGGGCCCGTAGAAGTTGACGAGACAGGCCTCGGGCGGGTGCGGATAGCCGGTCACCTCGTCCCACAGCGCGAGGAGACGGTCGGGAATCGCCGGCCACGGCTTCCCCGTCGCCGGATGGGTCGGCTGATAGCGATAGCCGGCACGGTCCGACACCCAGCCGAGCGGCCCGCAATCGGTCATGCGCACGCTGAACGGCTTGCCCGTCCGCGGCATCACCGGCACGAACAGCGGCGCCTCGCGCACCACCTCGCGCAGCTCGGCGACCAACGCCTCCTGCGCCGCGCGGTCGAGCCGACCGGGCAGGAATCGCACGCCCGGCGCGATTGCTGGCATTTTTGACAATCCCCGGTTCGCAGATCGTGTCATCGAAATACGCTATGCATCGACCGACATAACGACAAGAAAGCGACCTCGGATGGCACGCCACGGCATCATCGTCTGGAACGAACTCACCACCTCGGATCTCGAACGCGCCAAGGCGTTCTATGCGGCCACCATGGGATGGGCCTACGAGGTCATCACCACCCCGGCCGGACCCTACACCCTGGCGCGTCGGCCCGACCAGTCCCGCCCGGTGGCCGGGCTGGTGTCCTGGCCCGCCGACGAAGACGATGCCGACGACTGGTTCGCCTACATGGGCGTCGACGACATCGACGCGGCGATCGCCGCGGCTGCGAGCGCCGGCGGGCGCTCCGCCCCGATCTTCGAAGTGCCCGGCGTCGGCCGTTTCGCCGTCCTCACCGACCCGAACGGCGCGACGCTCGGCCTGATGCAGCGCTACGCCGAGGTCTGAGGCGCCGCGTCAGTCGCCGTCGCCGCAACCGCCGTCGCCGTCGCCATCACCGAACCCGAGCAGTCCGAAGACCGACGCGTCGTCGTCGCGGGCGCTGCGCTCCGATTCGGGCGTCGAGCGCTCCCACACCCGCGCCACGTCGAAGATCGCCGGCAGGACCGCCGCGCCGGTGGCGAAGAGGGCGAGGTAGAGGCCGAACTCGGCCGCGAAGCCGAGCAGCGAGCCGGGTACGGCGTCGAGACGCCCCGCGGGGTCGATCAGATCGGTCGCGACGACGGCGAGGAAGGCCGCCGTCACGATCACCATCGTGACGAAGAGAAGCGACCGCGTCGGCCCGGATGCGGGCTCGCCGCCAGTGTCTCGCGGAGTACGGAACTTCGAGATCGTCGGGTGCGCCACGCGTCGAGATCCTCTCGCCGACCCGGACCGGCACGACCGCCGATCCGGTTCCGCGACGATCCTACCCGTCCGAGATTACCGCGGAGTTCCCTCCTTGCGGCCCCGATTGCCCCCACTTATATACCCCGGCGAAGCGCTTATCGGCCCGCACGGCGGGACGAGAGCCACCACGGCACACGGTTCAACCGCCGGGTCCCCGAGCGGGACCCGCAAGGGGGTCGTGAACGGAACGCTCGTCACGAGGTCCGGACGACCTGCCACTCGAGGAGAAGCATCATGGGTAAGGTGATCGGTATCGACCTCGGCACGACCAACTCGTGCGTCGCCGTCATGGACGGCAAGACCGCCAAGGTCATCGAGAATGCCGAAGGTGCGCGCACCACGCCGTCGATCGTCGCCATGACCGACGACGGCGAGCGTCTGGTCGGCGTCGCCGCCAAGCGTCAGGCCGTGACCAATCCGGAGCGCACCTTCTTCGCGGTCAAGCGCCTGATCGGCCGCCGCTACGAAGACCCGATGGTCGAGAAGGACAAGAAGCTCGTCCCCTACAAGATCACCAAGGGCGCCAACGGCGACGCCTGGGTCGAGTCCGACGGCAAGCCCTACTCGCCCTCGCAGATCTCCGCCTTCACCCTCGGCAAGATGAAGGAGACCGCGGAAGCCTATCTCGGCGGTCCGGTCACTCAGGCCGTCATCACGGTTCCGGCCTACTTCAACGACAGCCAGCGCCAGGCGACCAAGGACGCCGGCAAGATCGCCGGCCTCGAGGTGCTGCGCATCATCAACGAGCCGACCGCCGCGGCTCTCGCCTACGGCCTCGACAAGCGCGCCGCCGGCACCATCGCCGTCTACGACCTCGGCGGCGGCACCTTCGACGTGTCGATCCTGGAGATCGGCGACGGCGTCTTCGAGGTGAAGTCGACCAACGGCGACACCTTCCTCGGCGGTGAGGACTTCGACATGCGGCTGGTCGGCTATCTCGCCGACGAGTTCAAGAAGGAGACCGGCATCGATCTGAGGAACGACAAGCTCGCCCTCCAGCGCCTCAAGGAGGCGGCCGAGAAGGCCAAGATCGAGCTGTCGTCCGCGACCCAGACCGAGGTCAACCTGCCGTTCATCACCATGGACGCGACCGGTCCGAAGCACCTCAACATGAAGCTCACCCGCGCCAAGTTCGAGGCGCTGGTCGACGACCTGATCCAGCGCACCGTCGAGCCCTGCCGCGCCGCGCTCAAGGACGCCGGCCTCTCCGCCGGTCAGATCGACGAGGTCGTCCTGGTCGGCGGCATGACCCGCATGCCCAAGGTCCAGGAAGTGGTGAAGAACTTCTTCGGTCGTGAGCCCCACAAGGGTGTCAACCCGGACGAGGTCGTCGCCATCGGCGCCGCGATCCAGGGCGGCGTGCTCCAGGGCGACGTCAAGGACGTGCTGCTCCTCGACGTGACGCCGCTGTCGCTCGGCATCGAGACCCTCGGCGGCGTCTTCACCCGCCTGATCGACCGCAACACCACGATCCCGACCAAGAAGTCGCAGGTCTTCTCGACGGCGGAAGACGGCCAGACCGCGGTGACGATCCGCGTCTTCCAGGGCGAGCGCGAGATGGCGGCGGACAACAAGATGCTCGGCCAGTTCGATCTGGTCGGCATTCCGCCGGCGCCGCGCGGCGTGCCGCAGATCGAGGTCGCCTTCGACATCGACGCCAACGGCATCGTCAACGTCCACGCCAAGGACAAGGGCACCGGCAAGGAGCAGCAGATCCGCATCCAGGCCTCCGGTGGTCTCAGCGACGCCGACATCGAGAAGATGGTCAAGGACGCCGAGAGCCATGCCGCCGACGACAAGAAGCGGCGTGAGCTGGTCGAAGCCAAGAACCACGCCGAGGGCCTCGCCCACTCGGCCGAGAAGGCGCTCAAGGACTACGGCGACAAGGTCTCGGCCGCCGACCGCTCGGTGATCGAGGCGGCCGTCGCCGACACCCGCAAGGCGATCGAAGGCGAGGACGTCGAGGCGATCAAGGAAGCGGCCAACAAGCTCGCCGAGGCCCAGATGAAGCTCGGTGAGGCGATGTACGCCGCCGGCCAGGCCGAAGGCGGCGAGGCCGGCGCCGGTGCCGAGGCCGGCCACAAGGCCGACCGCGACGACGTCGTCGACGCCGACTTCACCGAGGTGAAGGACGACAAGAAGCACTGATCCGGTGCTTCCCCAGTGATGCGTGCGACCCGGTGTGATCCACACCGGGTCGCGCCGCATGAAGGCCCCGCCCGGACGAGGATCGGACCCGACCATGGCCAAGCGCGACTACTACGAGGTCCTCGGGGTCTCCAAGACCGCCGACGAGAAGGACCTGAAGAGCGCCTTCCGCAAACTCGCCATGCAGTTCCACCCGGATCGAAACCCCGGGAACGCGGAAGCCGAGGCGCAGT
>CALMYM010000427.1 GCA_937873675.1 uncultured Alphaproteobacteria bacterium
GGCCGCCCCCGGCGCGGGGGGGCGTCCCCCGGCGGGCCCCCCCCCTCCCCCCCCGCGGCCCCCTTGCCCTTCGGCGGGGGGCCGGCGGTCCCCCCCCCCCGCCGTGACGATCGCCGTCGTCCCCGCCGCGCCTGAGACCGACGGACGTCGAAGATGGCCGGAGGCGCTCCGGCGGCAAGGGAGAGGGACCGCGTGATCTTCGTCGACCACACCCACCTCGGCCGCACCGTGACCGGGCTCGAGCGCATCACCCTGGAGCTCTTCGCCGCCGATGCGCTCGCGCCGCTGAAGCTCCACCCGATCACCGCCTCGGGCACCGCCGGTCTGATCTTCGCCCAACAGGTGACGATCCCGCTGCGCCTCCTCACCGCGCCGGGATCGATCCTGCTGGCGCCCGGCTTCCCGCCGTCGATCCCCGTCTCGCTCTTCGGCGCCCGCGTCGTGCCCTATGTCCACGACTGCTTTCTCCTCACCCGGCCGCAGGATCTGAACCGCCGCGCCGCCCTCTACATGGCGCCCGCCTTCCGCCGCGCGGTGACGACCTTGCCCTGGTTCCTGGTCAATTCGCGCACCACGGCGAACGAGCTGCGCGCCTTCTGCCGCCCCGACGCCGAGATCACCCTCTATCGCCCGGAAGTGCGCGACGTCTTCGCCATCGGCGCCGAGGCCGCCGCCCGCGCCGCCGCCGAGCGCCGGGTGCAACGGGGCGGTCGCCTCGATCTGATCGCGCTCGGCACCGTCGAACCGCGCAAGAACCTGCTCGCCGCCGCCGCGATCGTCGAAGCCTTGCGCACCCGCCTCGGCTGGGACGCCCGCCTCCACGTCGTCGGCCGGCCCGGATGGGGCGGCGAGGCCGATCGCCTGAAGGATCGCCCCGGCGTGGTGATGCACGGCTATCGCGGGCCACAGGAGGTGCGCGACCTCCTCGCGAGCGCCCACGTCTTCCTCTCCACCTCGCACGACGAGGGGCTCGGCCTGCCTCTGCTCGAGGCGCAGTACGCCGGGCTGCCGGTGGTGGCGCCGGACAAGCCGGTGTTCCGCGAGGTCCTCGACGCCTCGGGCACATTCGTCGATCCCGCCGATCCGGCCGCCGCCGCCGAGGCCGTCGACCGGCTGGTGACCCGCCCCGACGTCTTCCTCACCGCCGCCGCCGGCGCCATGGCCAACGTCGATCGCTGGAACGCCGCCGCACGCGGCGACCGTGCGGCGCTGATCGAACGGCTGGGGCGGTGGTCGAACTGAAACCGGACGTGCGCGTCAGGCGACGCGCGCGGCTCTCGCATCGTGAGCCCGCACCATCTTGGCGACGCAGGGCTCGGGATGCGCCGCTCCCGATTCGGAAGCGGCGATACAGGCGCGGATGCGCGGATCGGTGCGCATCATCCGATCGGCCTCCTCCGAGGACAGACCCTGCAGGAGGGGGCAACGAGTCGGATCGAATCTGTGGGTCGTTCCGCCGCCGATCTGTTCACCACACATGAACGCCCCTCCGATGCACCTGAAGGCCGCGCCACGAGCGTGCGCGACCGTCGATCCGGATGCCCGCCTTTTTGGCATGATGAGTACGTCTTGATCAATCGTCTTCGGTGTCACTCTGTCGTTTTGCGGATGACGAAGAGTGAATAGAGTCCACCCGGCCGCACGTTTCTGGACGAACCGCAGGTCGAAGAACCGATAGGGGGCGCCGGACGGTTCCCCGCGTCGCGCATTCGACCGGGTTCTTCGTGTCCTCGCGTGAATTCGTCTCGTCGTTCGGCGGACTTTTCTCGCGACGAGAAGGAACGTGGACGAGAACTTCGCTGATCGGCTGCCGTGGCTCACCACTCGTCTGTCGCGCGTCGACGGTCTCGTCGTCGTTTCCGTCGCAGGAATTTCGCTCGGCTTGACTACTATCAAGTACGTATCGGGAAAAGACGCGCAATCTTCATCTCGGATAACGATCTCGAACGGGTCGGGATCCATCGGATTGCCCTGAATGACTGTTCGCGGCATCGACGCCCTCTGTGAGAGCTTCGATGCCGCGCTTTTTTTGCTGCGATGCGGTCTCTCGGATGGTGTGAAACACCGAGATTACCAAATATCAAGGCTTCGAAATCTCGCCCTCGGCATCGTCCGCTCGGAGCTGATCCGATCAGAACGGGGGACTCTATGTTCGACGCGCTCACCAAATCGGCGGCGCGAAACATCTTCTACGGGGGGTCGCTCGCCTTCCTGTTGATCTTCGTTTCGCTGACCGCCCACAGCCACTACTACGTGGTCAACACCTCGACCGCCAAAGCGCCGATCACCGACGGTGTCGTGCTCGGCAAACACGTGTGGGAGAAGCACTCCTGCATCAACTGCCACACCCTGCTGGGTGAAGGCGCCTACTATGCGCCGGAACTCGGCAACGTCTTCGTCCGTTACGGCGGCGACAAGGATCCTGCGGCGGCTCGCGAGACGATCAAGGCCTGGATGAAGGCTCAGCCGACCCACATCGAGGGCCGGCGTCAGATGCCGCAGTTCAATCTCTCCGAGAAGGAACTCGACGGCCTCGTCGACTTCTTCGCCTGGGTCTCGAAGATCGACACCCAGAACTGGCCGCCCAAGGTCTCGGGCTGAGGGAGGGGGATGAAGCCATGAAATACGAAAGCCAGAAGGTGGCGCTCGCCTACTTCATCGTCGCGCTCGCCCTTTTCGCCGTCCAGGTGACCGTCGGCGTCATCGCCGGCTACGTCTATGTCGCGCCGAACTTCCTGTCGGAGCTGTTGCCCTTCAACATCCTCCGCATGCTGCACACCAACTCGTTGATCGTGTGGTTGCTGCTCGGCTTCTTCGGCGCCGCCTACTACCTCGTCCCGGAGGAATCCGAGACCGAGATCCATTCGGTCAAGCTCGCCTACCTCCAGCTCGCGATCCTCGTGATCGGCGCGCTCGGTGCGGTGGTCGGCTACGTCTTCCGCATCCACGAAGGCCGCGAGTTCCTCGAGCAGCCGCTGTGGGTCAAGCTCGGCATCGTCGTCGGCGCGCTGATCTTCCTCTTCAACGTCACCATGACGGTACTGAAGGGCCGCAAGACCGCGATCACCAACGTGCTGCTGATCGGCCTGTGGGGCATCGCCATCTTCTTCCTGTTCTCGCTCTACAACCCGTCGAATCTGTCGGTGGACAAGATGTACTGGTGGTACGTCGTCCATCTGTGGGTCGAGGGCGTGTGGGAACTGGTGATGGCCGCGGTGCTCGCCTTCCTGATGCTGAAGATGACCGGCGTCGACCGCGAGGTGATCGAGAAGTGGCTCTACGCCATCGTCGCCCTGTCGCTCTTCACCGGCCTGCTCGGCACCGGCCACCACTACTACTGGATCGGCACGCCGTCCTACTGGCAGTGGATCGGCTCGATCTTCTCGAGCCTCGAAGTGCTGCCCTTCTTCGCCATGGTGCTGTTCACCTTCAACATGGTGTGGAAGCGTCGGCGTGAGCATCCCAACAATGCCGCGCTCCTGTGGGCGCTCGGCTGCGCCGTCCTCGCCTTCTTCGGCGCCGGCGTCTGGGGCTTCATGCACACGCTGCACGGGGTGAACTACTACACCCACGGCACCCAGGTGACGGCGGCGCACGGCCATCTCGCCTTCTTCGGCGCCTACGTCTCGCTGAACCTGGCGATCATGACCTACGCCATGCCCTACCTGCTCGGCCGTCAGCCCTACAACCAGGTGCTCAACATGCTGAGCTTCTGGGTGATGTCCTCGGCCATGGCCTTCATGACCTTCACCCTGACCTTCGCCGGCGTGGTGCAGACCCATCTGCAGCGCGTCCTCGGCCAGGGCTACATGGAGGTCCAGGACCAGATGGGCCTGTTCTACCTGCTTCGTCTCGGCTCCGGCCTGGTCGTGGTGATCGGCGCTCTGATGTATCTGTGGTCGATCTTCGGCCCGGTGAAGCCCGAGCTCGTCGAACGCGGTTCCAGTGCCGCTCCGGCCGAATGACGTGATCCCGACGGGGACGGGATCACCCGCCCCCGTCGACCCTACCGGTCGCACGCCCTCGGACGGACCCCGGCCGAGGGCGTGTGCACGACAGACACGAGAATGGATCGGAGATGGATCCGATGAACGCCCCGCTCGCCGGCGAGACCGGCCGGCCCACCGCCGATGTTCCGTACTATCGGCCGGTCGGCGACGAATGCGCCATCTTCGAGCGCGCCTTCCGCCTGCGCCTGCCGCTGCTCCTCAAGGGACCGACCGGCTGCGGCAAGACCCGCTTCGTCGCGCACATGTCGGCGCGGCTCGGCCTGCCCCTCCACACGGTCGCCTGTCACGACGACCTGACCGCCGCCGACCTCACCGGCCGTTACCTCCTGAAGGGCGGCGAGACGGTGTGGGCCGACGGTCCGCTCACCCGCGCCGTCCGCTCCGGCGGCGTCGCCTATCTCGACGAGGTGGTCGAGGCGAGGAAGGACGTCACGGTGGTGCTCCACCCGTTGACCGACGACCGCCGCATCCTGCCGCTCGAGCGCACCGGCGAGGTGCTGACCGCGCCGGCCGACTTCATGCTCGTCGTCTCCTACAACCCCGGCTACCAGAACCTTCTGAAGTCGCTGAAGCCCTCGACGCGGCAGCGCTTCCTGGCGATCGAGTTCGACTATCCCAAGCCTCTCGTCGAGGCCGAGATCGTCGCCGCCGAATCGGGTCTGGCGCTCGACCGGTGCCGCCGCCTCGTCGACCTCGCCGGCCGCCTGCGCGGCCTCAAGGGTCAGGACCTCGAGGAGGGATGTTCCACCCGCCTCGTCGTCTATGCCGCCTCGCTGATCCACGACGGTCTGAAGACCGAGGACGCCATCGAAGTGGCGATGATCGAGCCGCTCTCCGACGACCGCGACGTCAAGCAGGGCCTGCGCGATCTGGTGTCGGCGGTGTTCGGCTGAGGCGGCGGGGACACTCCCTCGATCGGGCTTCACCGTCGGTCCATGGCCTATCGATGGTCACGCCGCGCCGCAGGCGCGGTCCCTTCTCCCCCTCGCGGGAGAAGGTGGCCCGCAGGGCCGGATGAGGGGGCGCCGCGAAGCGGCATCCGGGTGGAAGCGGCGAGCGAGAGCTCTGCGACCGTCGAGATCCGACGAGCCTCTCCGCCCGTCATCCCCGGGCTCGACCCGGGGACCCATCGGCGGTTCGCGGGGGGAAGGGCCTCATGGGTGGCCGGGTCGAGCCCGGCCATGACGGGGAGAGGTAGGGGGTTCCCACCGATCTCCCGACGATCTCCCGGCCGCAGGCCGGCTCCCTTCTCCCCTTGCGGGAGAAGGTGCCCGAAGGGCGGATGAGGGGTCT
>CALMYM010000428.1 GCA_937873675.1 uncultured Alphaproteobacteria bacterium
GCGCGCGCGGGTACCGCCGGGGCGCAACATGATCTAACTTCGCCGGACCGGCGCGAGACCGGCGTGGAGGAGGACGGAATGGAACGGGCGAAACCGGCGTCGGGCGAGATCACCCTGTGGTTCGGCATCGTCGACGGCGAACGGCGCGAAGCGATCGGCGGTGAGCGCCTCGACGTGGTGGCGCCGTCCGACGGCACCGTCTTCGCCTCGATCCCGCGCGGCCGGGAGAGCGACGTCGACGCCGCGGTCGCCGCGGCGCGGGCGGCGTTCACGGGGCCCTGGGCGAAGCTGTCGGCGACCGAGCGCGGACGGTTGTTGACGAAGCTCGCGGGCGTGGTGACCGCGCATACGGAAGAGCTCGCCGAGCTCGAATCCCGCGACACCGGCAAGCCGATCTCGCAAGGCCGCGCCGACGCGGTGGCGCTGGCGCGCTATTTCGAATTCTACGGCGGGTCGGCCGACAAGCTGATGGGCGAGACCATCCCGATCTCGACCGGCTACACGGCGATGACGATCCGTGAGCCGCTCGGCGTCGTCGCCTCGATCGTGCCGTGGAACTATCCCGCTCAGATCCTCGGCCGGGTCGCCGGGGCGTCGCTGGCGGCGGGCAACACGCTGGTGGTCAAGCCGGCGGAGGATGCCTGTCTCTCGGTGATCCGGGTCGCCGAGCTGGCGCTGGAGGCCGGGTTCCCGGCCGGCGTCTTCAACGTCGTCACCGGTCTCGGCGCGGAAGCCGGCGCGGCGCTCGCCGGCCACCGCGACATCGACTACGTCACCTTCACCGGCTCGCCGGAGGTCGGCACCCTCGTCCAGCAGGCGGCGGCGGTGAACCACGTCGGCTGCACCCTCGAACTCGGCGGCAAGTCGCCGCAAGTGGTGTTCGCCGACGCCGATCTCGAGGCGGCGCTGCCGGTCCTGGTCAAGGCGATCATCCAGAACGGCGGCCAGACCTGCTCGGCCGGGTCGCGCATCCTGGTCGAGCGGCCGATCTTCGACGAGGTGGTGGCGCGGCTCGCGGAGCGCTTCTCGCGTCTCGTCGCCGGACCGCACGACGCCGATCTCGATCTCGGTCCCCTGGTCTCGGCCAAGCAGCAGGCGCGGGTGGCGGCGCGCGTCGCGGCGGCCGAAGCCGAGGGCGTCCCGGTGGCGGCGCGCGGAACGATCGCCGCCAATGCGCCGGCCGGCGGCTTCTATCAGGAGGCGGTGGTGTTCGCGCCGGTGCCGCGCACCGCGGCGATCTGGCACGAAGAGGTGTTCGGCCCGGTGCTGTGCGTCACGCCCTTCGACGACGAGGCCGAGGCGATCGACCTCGCCAACGCCACGCCCTACGGGCTGGTCGCCGGCGTGTGGACGGCCGACGGAGCGCGGCAGATGCGGCTCGCCCGGGCCGTCCGGGCGGGTCAGGTGTTCGTCAACGGCTACGGCGCCGGCGGCGGTGTGGAGCTGCCTTTCGGCGGCTTCAAGCGCTCCGGCCACGGCCGCGAGAAGGGCTTCGAGGCGCTGCTCGAATTCACCGCCACCAAGACCATCGTGCTCACCCACGGCTGAAGCGAAGAACGAAGATCACGGGAGGAAGAGGTTCCATGCGGCTCGCGAACAAGGTTGCGATCGTCACCGGTGCGGCGTCGGGGTTCGGGCGAGGGATCGCCGAGAGGTTCGCGCAGGAAGGCGCCAAGGTGGTGATCGCCGATCTCGACGGCGACGCGGCGGAGCGGGTGGCCGAGGCCATCGGCGGCGAGGCGCTGGGGGTGAAGGTCGACGTGGCCGACGGCGATGCGGTGGCGGCGCTGGTGGAAGGCACCGCGGCGCGCTTCGGCCACATCGACATCGTCGTCAACAATGCCGGCACCACCCATCGCAACCGGCCGATGCTGGAGGTCGACGAGGCGACCTACGACCGGATCTTCGCGGTCAACGTCAAGGCGATCTACCACATGGCGCAGGCGGTGATCCCGGTCTTCCGGGCGCGCGGCGCGGGCGGGGTGATCATCAACACCGCATCGACGGCGGGGCTGCGGCCGCGCCCCGGGCTCGTCTGGTACAACGCCTCGAAGGGAGCGGCGATCTCGCTCACCAAATCGATGGCGGTGGAACTGGCGCCGGAGCAGATCCGCGTCAATTGTCTCTGTCCGGTCGCCGGCGACACGCCGATGCTCGGCCTTTTCATGGGCGAGGACACGCCGGAACTCAGGGCCAAATTCGTCGCCTCGATCCCGATCGGCCGCCTGTCGCAGCCCGCCGACATGGCCAACGCGGCACTGTGGCTCGCCTCCGACGAGGCGGCGTTCATCACCGGCGTGGCGCTGGAGGTCGACGGCGGACGGTGCATCTGACGGCGTCGCGTCGGAGTTCGCTCCGGCGCGACGGTCATCTTCTCGGTCTCACGATCGGGGCGCCGCACCGCTTGTCGGGCGAATGTCGCGAGGTCGGCCGTCAGAAGCTGCAGGCGGCGCCGTTGCCGGGCACGAGACGGTAGACCATGCCGGCGAGCCAGGACTTGTGGCCGGGCTCCCAGATCGCGCTGCCGGGGTAGCCCTTCTCGAACACGCCGGAGACGTAGAGGCCGTAGGCCGCCGACCGGGTCTCGATGTCGTCGAGGTCGAGATTGACCAGACCCGAGGTGGAATAGCCGACGTAGTAGGCGAGATTGGTGCAGGGCAGGCTCGGCTGGATCGCCGCAACGGCGAGGCCGGTCGCCTGGTGATCGGAGTGATCGCCCGGGCTCAGCGCGGCGTCGGGCTCGTGGGCGTCGAGCCAGACGTTGGACGAGCCGGCGGCCTCCTTGCGGACCAGCGCGGTCAAGGTGGCGACGAGGTCGTTCCAGCCCTTGTAGGTGGTCGAGCCGTCGACGGCGCGCATCGAGGTCGTCTCGCCCGTCTTCAGCTTCATCAGCGAGGCGTAGGAGCTGATCGGATATCCGGTGCCCTCCCCCGCGCCGTCCGGCAGGCGGAGGAAATAGGCGACGGTGTTCTTGTAGGTCACCCGGCGGATGCCGTGGCCGGAGATGGTCACCTTGTCGGTTACCGGCGACGTGACCTTCGTGTCGTAGATGTCCGCCAAGAAGCGGATCGACCGCAGCGCGCCGTATTCACGGGCGGCGTAGTAGGGCGCCGACGTCGGTCCCTTGCCGAGACCCGCGTCACCGGCGGTCATGAAGACGAAGACCGCCTTGGTGTCGTTGCGAGGGGCGTCGAAATGGGGGCTCATGAAGAGCATGAAGTCGTCCGGGTGGGCGGAGAAATAGACCGCGGCCGAGGGCATCGCGGCGGTCGCGGCCGAAGCCACGGCGCTCGCCGCCGTCTCGGCGGTCGACTTCGGCGCGGCCTCGAGGGCGCGACGCCGGGCGAGCGGCAGGATCTTGCGGGTGGCCGGGCGCTTGCCGCTCTTCAGGTCCGCATAGAATTTCGACTGTTCCGGGCTCGGGGTGCGATTGCGGCCCGCCGACACCGGGGACATCGTTCCCAGGAGGGCGAGAGTCATCATCGCGACGACCGGAATCGTCTTCGCTCTTGTCGACATGTCGATCACCCGTTTTCGATGAATTTCGGTGATCGTCGCCGAGAACGGGGCTGAATTTCAAACAATTGCGCGAATTCACCTTAACGGTGAACCTTCTCGGTCCCGGCCGTTTCCGGCCGGGAGGTCGAGCTTCATCGCGATTCGAGGGGTGCGGCGACGCCGGGGAAGGCGGCGCCGTGGGAGCGTGGCGTCAGGCCGAGCGCTTCACCGCGGTGATCACCGGCATCGGTCGGCCGGAGCGCTCGGCGATCTCCTGGTCCTGGGCCTGGAGCAGGGTGCGCGCCGGATCGTCGCCGTCCGACCCTCCCAGAATGTCCTTCGGCACGCGCCGATTGGAACGCCGGCTTCCGTCGTCGTAGAAAACATCGAAGAGGACGAACTCGCTCTTCGTGGCGGGCTTGCGAGCCATGGGCGTCGTCTCCGAGGTGTTCGGGGCGAGAGAAGAACGGCGTTGCGCCGGAGGGGGCGTCAGTCCGCGGAGGGCGCGGCGAAAGCCGCCGGACGCGGACGCGCCGGACGCTCCTTGCGCTTCGGCGCCGGCAGGAGGCCTTCGCGCTGGGCCTTCTTGCGGGCGAGCTTGCGGGCGCGGCGAACCGCCTCCGCCTTCTCCCGGGCGCGCTTCTCCGAGGGCTTCTCGTAGGCGCGGCGCTGCTTCATTTCCTTGAAGACGCCTTCACGCTGCATCTTCTTCTTCAGGACGCGAAGCGCCTGTTCGACATTGTTTTCACGAACCAAGACCTGCACGAGCTATCCGATCGCATGAGTTGTGAGGGACTTTCCCGGCACCATGGCATCGGGAAAGGCGCAAATGATGTTCGGGTCTCCGCCGCGAAGCGCCGGCGGACGACGAGGACACGGGTTCGGGAAAGATCCCAGGGTGACACCGCGTTCGACCGTCGAACGACCCTGCCGCCCCCTCTCTAGGCCATCGGCCGCGATGGCGCCAGTGCGTAATTCGCTTCGGAGGGTTGCGGGCCGGGGAGGGACGCTCACGTCGACGGGGGCGAGGACCTGTCCCGAGGGGGCGGGGCGGCGGTCGAGGCGCGACCCGGGGACATCGCGTGGGCGCGAAACGACGGGGTGAACGCGGCTTCGGAGAACGCCGCGTCTTCGTGGCGGGGGGACGAGCGGCGCCATCCGGTGCCGATCCGATCCCCGCGGTCCGCCCGCTTCTTCCGGTGGACATCCCCCGCGCGCCGCTTCGCGCCGGTATTCCGGCCTCGCGACTCACTTTACGGTCGTCCGACAGCCGCGACGGCATCTCGGTAGTCACAGGATCGTCGTCGGCGCTTTTCGGCCATCACCGGAGCGAGGACGACATGAGCGAGCCTTCGACCAGCTGGTTCCCCACCTGGACCGTCACCACAGCCGATCGCGTCGGGCCCGACGAGCGACTTCCCTGGCCGCAGACCTTCGTCGCCGGTTTCCAGCACGTCGTCGCCATGTTCGGCTCGACGGTGTTGGCGCCGATCATCATGGGCTTCGATCCCAACGTCGCGGTGCTGATGTCGGGCATCGGCACGCTGATCTTTTTCGTCATCGTCGGTGGGCGGGTGCCGTCCTACCTCGGCTCGAGCTTCTCCTTCATCGCGGTGGTGATCGCGGCTTCGGCCTCCGGCGGCTCCGGTCCCAACCCCACCGTCGGGCCGGCGCTCGGCGGCATCGTCGCGGCGGGCGTCGTCTACATGCTGATCGGCCTGATCGTGATCAGGACCGGTTACGAGTGGATCGAGAAGCTGATGCCGCCGGTGGTGACCGGCGCCATCGTCGCGGCGATCGGCCTCAATCTGGCGCCGATCGCGGTCAAGGGCATCTCGGCCTCCGACTTCGACCGCACCGTCGGTCTCGTCACCATCGTCGCGGTGGGCGCGGCGGCGGTCTATGCGCCGGGCACGCTGCGGCGCATCCCGGTGCTGATCGGCGGGCTCGCCGGCTATCTCTTCTATGCGATCGGCGCCGGCGCCTTCGGCATGGCCAAGCCGATCGATTTCTCGGGCCTCTCCGCGGCGGCGTGGTTCGGCATGCCGCATTTCTCGGTGCCGACCTTCTCGCCGGGCGCGATGGCGCTGATCGCGCCGGTGGCGATCATCCTGGTCGCCGAGAACCTCGGGCACATCAAGGCGATCGGCGCGATGACCGGCCGCAATCTCGATCCCTACATGGGCCGCGCCTTCGTCGGTGACGGCATCGCCACCATCGTCTCGGGCATGTCGGGTGGCACCGGCGTGACCACCTACGCCGAGAACATGGGCGTCATGGCGGTGACCCGCATCTATTCCACCATCGTCTTCGTGGTGGCGGCGGCGATCGCCATCCTGTTCGGCTTCTCGCCGAAGTTCGGGGCGCTGATCCTGACCATCCCGGGCCCGGTGATCGGCGGCCTGTCGGTCGTCATCTTCGGTCTGATCACCGCCACGGCGGGCCGGATCTGGGTGGAGAACAAGGTCGATTTCTCCGAGACCAAGAACCTGATCACCACCGCGGCGGCGGTGATCGCCGGCGCCGGCGACCTGACGCTGCATCTCGGCGGCTTCACGCTGGGCGGCATCGGCACCGCCACCTTCGGCGCCATCGCCCTCTATGCGCTGCTCGACCGCCGGCACGAGGCGAAGTGAGGGGCACGAGGATCCGACGGCGAAGGGGCGCTCCGCTCCTTCGCCGCGGGTCGGGTCACACCGACGGCGGGCGGGTGATCGCTTCGAGAACCGCCCGCAGCTCTTCCGGCAACGCCACCGGCTTGGTCGTGGCGCGGTCGACGTAGACGTGGGTGAATTCGCCGGCGGCGGCCGGATGCGTGTCGCCGGCGCGGAAGAGGCCGACCTCGTAGCGCACGCTGGAGCGGCCGAGGTGGGCGACGCGCACGCCGGCGACGACGTCGTCGGGGAAGGCGACCGGGGCGAAATAGGCGCAGTTGGTGGCGACCACCAGACCGATCACCTCCGACTTGGCGATGTCGAGCACGCCCCGGTCGATGAGGAAGCGGTTCACCGCGGTGTCGAACCACGAATAGTAGACGACGTTGTTGACGTGGCCGTAGGCGTCGTTGTCCATCCAGCGGGTCTGGATCGGCAGATGGGCCGGGTAGTCGGCGAGCGTCTCGGTCTTGCGGGTCGGGGCGGTCATCGGACGAGGTCTCAGAAGGCTTCGGTGTAGAGGGCGAGGGCGTCGGCCCGGGTCACGTCGCGCGGATTGTTGACCAGGAGCCGCGCCACCTTCATCGCATCGGTCGCCAACAGGTCGAGGTCCGCTTCGGCGATGCCGACGTCGCGCAGGCGTTGCTCCATCGGCATCTCGGCGACGAGGTCGCGCATCGCCGCGACGAGATCGGTGCCGGTGGCGCTGCCCGGCAGGATGGCGGCGGCGAGTTCGCCGTAGAGGGCGTCGCAGGTTGGCCGGTTGAACGCCATGACGGGGCCGAGCACCAGGGCGTTGGAGAGCCCGTGCGGCACGTGGAAATGGCCGCCGATCGGGTAGGCGAGCGCGTGGACGGCACCGACGGGGGCGTTGGCGAAGGCCATGCCGGCGAGCATCGAGCCCTGCAGCATCGCCGAGCGCGCCGCGACGTCGCGGCCGTCGGCGATCACCCGGCGGATGTTGGCGTGGAGGAGCTTCATCGCGGCGATCGCAAGGGCGTCGGAGATCGGGTTCTTCTTCGATCGCGTCGTGTAGGCCTCGATGGCGTGGACCATGGCGTCGATGCCGGTCATGGCGGTGACGCGCGGCGGCAGGCCGAGGGTCAGTTCACCGTCGAGGACGGCGACGTCGGGGAGAAGCAGGGGCGAGACGACGCCCTTCTTCTCGTGCGTCGGGGTGGTGACGATCGAGATCGGGGTGACCTCCGAGCCGGTGCCGGCGGTG
>CALMYM010000429.1 GCA_937873675.1 uncultured Alphaproteobacteria bacterium
CACGGCCGAGGCCATCGACAAGGCCGAGGACCGCGAGCTGTTCCGCGAGGCGATGAAGAAGATCGGCCTGTCGACGCCGCGCTCGCGCTTCGCCAACGCCTCCGACCTCAAGCGCGCCGACAAGAAGATCCACGACGAGGAGATCGCGCGGATCCGCGGCCTCGACGCCACCGACGCCGAGAAGTCGAAGCTCGAGGACCGCTTCCGCAAGAGCTGGGCCGACAAGGAAGAGGAGCGCAAGCGCCGCTACGTCTCCAAGGGCCTGGTGGAAGCGCTGGAAGCCCTCGACGAGGTCGGCCTGCCGGCGATCATCCGTCCGTCCTTCACGCTCGGCGGCACCGGCGGCGGCATCGCCTACAATCGCGAAGAGTTCATGGACATCATCGAGCGCGGCCTCGACGCCTCGCCGACCACCGAGGTCCAGATCGAAGAGAGCGTGCTCGGCTGGAAGGAGTACGAGATGGAGGTCGTCCGCGACAAGGCGGACAACTGCATCATCGTCTGCTCGATCGAGAACGTCGATCCGATGGGCGTCCACACCGGCGATTCGATCACCATCGCCCCGGCGCTGACGCTGACCGACAAGGAATACCAGATCATGCGCGACGCCTCCCTCGCGGTTCTCCGCGAGATCGGCGTCGACACCGGCGGCTCGAACGTCCAGTTCGCCATCGATCCCGAGACCGGCCGCATGATCGTCATCGAGATGAACCCGCGCGTCTCGCGCTCGTCCGCTCTGGCGTCGAAGGCGACCGGCTTCCCGATCGCCAAGGTCGCGGCGCGTCTCGCCGTCGGCTACACCCTCGACGAACTGGCCAACGACATCACCGGCGGCGCCACTCCGGCGTCGTTCGAGCCGACGATCGACTACGTCGTCACCAAGATCCCGCGCTTCGCCTTCGAGAAGTTCCCGGGCGCCGAGCCGACGCTCACCACCGCGATGAAGTCGGTCGGCGAGGTCATGGCCATCGGCCGCACCTTCCAGGAATCGCTCCAGAAGGCGCTGCGTGGACTCGAGACCGGCCTCACCGGCCTCAACGACATCGAGATCCCCGGCCTCGGCCAGGGCGACGACAAGAACGCCGTGCGCGCCGCCCTCGGCACGCCGACGCCCGACCGTCTGCGCTACGTCGCCCAGGCCATGCGCCTCGGCGTCACCGACGAGCAGATCCACGCCTCGTGCAAGATCGACCCGTGGTTCCTCGAGCAGATCCGCGGCATCGTAGACACCGAGGCGAAGGTCCGCACCCACGGCCTGCCGAAGACCGCCGGGGCCTTCCGCGGTCTCAAGGCCATGGGCTTCTCCGACGCTCGCCTCGCCGAACTCGCCGGCAAGTCCGAGGCCGAGGTGAAGGCGGCCCGCCGCGCCCTCGCCGTGCGCCCCGTCTTCAAGCGCATCGACACCTGCGCCGCCGAATTCGCCGCGCCGACCGCCTACATGTACTCGACCTACGAGATCCCCTTCGCGGGGACCGTGGACGACGAGGCGCGGCCGTCGGACAAGACCAAGATCGTCATCCTCGGCGGCGGCCCCAACCGAATCGGTCAGGGCATCGAGTTCGACTACTGCTGCTGCCACGCCGCCTTCGCGCTGTCGGACGCCGGGTTCGAGACCATCATGGTCAACTGCAACCCGGAGACCGTCTCGACCGACTACGACACCTCCGACCGGCTCTACTTCGAGCCGCTGACGGCGGAAGACGTGCTCGAGATCCTCGACACCGAGAAGGCCAACGGCACGCTCAAGGGCGTCATCGTCCAGTTCGGCGGCCAGACGCCGCTGAAGCTCGCCGATGCGCTGGAGAAGGCCGGGATCCCGATCCTCGGCACCTCGCCGGACGCCATCGACCTCGCCGAAGACCGCGACCGCTTCAAGCGCCTGCTCGACAAGCTCGACCTGCGCCAGCCCGAGAACGGCATCGCCTATTCGATCGAACAGGCCCGTCT
The DNA here is from genome assembly GCA_937873675.1 of uncultured Alphaproteobacteria bacterium. Lineage (GTDB taxonomy): Bacteria > Pseudomonadota > Alphaproteobacteria > Rhizobiales > Ancalomicrobiaceae > CALBKH01. The sequence goes on from CALMYM010000429.1 coordinate 1,948, forward strand.
CGTCGCCGAGCAACTCGGTTTCCCGCTGGTGGTGCGCCCGTCCTACGTTCTCGGCGGCCGCGCCATGGAGATCGTCCGCGACGAGGCCGGCTTCGACGCCTACCTCAACGGCACGCTGCCCGGCATGGTGCCCGCCGACGTCAAGGCACGTTACCCCAACGACAAGACCGGCCAGATCAACATGGTGCTCGGCAAGTCGCCGCTGCTCTTCGACCGCTACCTGTCGGGCGCGATCGAGGTCGACGTCGACGCCCTCGCCGACGGCAAGGGCGTCTACATCGCCGGCATCATGGAGCACATCGAAGAGGCCGGCATCCATTCCGGCGATTCGGCCTGTTCGCTGCCGACCCACTCGCTGAAGCCCGAGGTGATCGCCGAGATCGAGCGGCAGACCCGCGATCTGGCGCTCGCCCTCGACGTCGGCGGCCTGATGAACGTCCAGTACGCGGTCAAGAACGACGTGGTCTACATCCTCGAGGTGAACCCGCGCGCCTCGCGCACCGTGCCCTTCGTCGCCAAGACCATCGGCGAGCCGGTCGCCAAGATCGCCTCGCGTGTCATGGCCGGCGAGTCGCTCGCCTCCTTCGGTCTGAAGAAGAAGGAGCTGAAGCACATCGCGGTGAAGGAAGCGGTCTTCCCCTTCGCCCGCTTCCCCGGCGTCGACACCGTGCTCGGTCCGGAGATGAAGTCGACCGGCGAGGTCATCGGCCTCGACTACGACTACGCCACCGCCTTCGCCAAGTCGCAGCTCGGCTCCGGCACCCGCGTGCCGATCGGCGGCACGGTGTTCCTGTCGGTGCGCGACGAGGACAAGGATCGCATCCTGCCCTCGATCCGCGCCCTGGTGAAGACCGGCTTCCAGGTGATCGCCACCTCCGGCACCCAGCGCTATCTCGAAGCGCAGGGCGTGCCGGCGATGAAGATCAACAAGGTGCTGGAAGGACGACCGCATATCGTCGACGCCATCAAGAACGGCGGCGTGCAGCTGGTGTTCAACACGACGGAGGGTGCACAGGCACTCGCCGACAGCCGCTCATTGCGTCGCGCCGCCCTCTTGCACAAAGTCCCCTACTATACGACCCTCGCAGGAGCGATCGCCGCCGCGGAGGCGATCGTCGCCTATGCCGGTGGTGAACTCGAAGTTCGCCCGCTGCAGGCCTACTTCTCCGACGTCGCCTGAGGGGGGGAACGCGGAGACCGGGATCGCGAGGTGCGTCGAGGCGCACCGATCGCGGACGGGTGAACACGGGGGGACGGATCGGCCGCCGGCCGAACCCCGAAATCGAAGAGACGAGCGACCACCGCCGGGAGGCGGCGGTCGTGAAGTCCTTTTGTCAACGACGTCCGGGAGAACCGGACGCCAGATGAAAAGGGTCCTGACCCATGGAGAAGATTCCGATGACCGCGGGCGGCCACGCCGCTCTCGAGGCCGAGCTGAAGCATCGTCAGCAGGTCGAGCGCCCGCGCATCATCCAGGCCATCTCGGAAGCGCGCGCCCACGGCGACCTTTCGGAAAACGCCGAATACCATTCCGCCAAGGAGCAGCAGAGCCACAACGAGGGCCGCATCGCCGAGCTCGAGGACAAGCTCGGCCGCGCCGAGGTCATCGACGTCTCCAAGCTCAACGGCACCAAGATCAAGTTCGGCGCCACGGTGACCCTCATCGACGAGGACACCGAGGAGGAGAAGCGCTACCAGATCGTCGGCGACATGGAAGCCGACGTGAAGCAGGGCCGTATCTCGATCTCCTCGCCGATCGCCCGCGCCCTCATCGGCAAGACCATCGGCGACACCGTCGAGGTCATGGCCCCCGGCGGCGCCCGCTCCTACGAAGTGACCGGCGTCAGGTTCGCTTGAGCGACGCCCGTCTTCGACCACGATCGATCGGCGGCGAGCCCCCTCGCCGCCTTTCGCTTGTCCGCCGGGTCCGTCCGAAGGCGCGCCCCCCTCAGCCCGCTTCAGCGCCGGCGCGAACATCGTCGCCACCGCCGCCGCACCGGTCGCGCTCAGATGGTCGTCGTCGGAGTAGAGGATCCGCCCGTCCTCGACGATCCGGCAGCGGCCGGCGCCGCACAGGAGATCCGCCGGCTCGAGGACCTCGACCCCCGGCCGCGCCACGCCAGCTGCGGCGAAGAGATCGCGGATCTTCTTCTGGCGCGCCTCGTAGGCGGCGCGATCGGGCGTCTCCGGCGGCGTCCAGCCGAAGCGCTTCGCCGCCGCCAGCACCGTCGGCACGTCGAAGCCGATCTCCGGCACCGAGAACAGCACCACCACCCGCCGCCCCTTCAGCGCGTCGAAGGTCGCTCGGAGCCCCGCCTCGACCTCCGCCGAGAGCCGATCCCGACTCACCTCGTGACCGTCGCGGGCGTAGCGCAGATCGGCGACGCGTTCGTTGCCGAAGGACGCCGGCGGCAGCATCACGCCCCAGCGCGCCACCACCAGCACCGTGCCGATGTTCTCCTCGGCGATCCGCCGCATCGCCCAGTCGAGGTGATCGGCGCAGTGCCAATTGCCGGCGCCGTGGCGCTCGAGCCCGAGCAGCGGCGGACAGGCGACCCGGCCGAGATAGAGGCCCCGGACACCCTCGCGCTTCGCCACGTCGCCGATCGCTGCGGCGAGGGCCCGCGAATGGCTGTCGCCGATCACCGCGAAGCCGTAGCGCTTCGGCTCGCTCGCCCCGATCTCGCACGGCGGCAGGTTCCGCGCGATCGCGGTGCGGCTGCGCCGGCACATCTTGTCGATCGCCGGCGGATCGGCGGCGATGTCGGCGATCGCCCGCACCTCCGGCGACAGGCGCCCCGGCAATCCGCGCCCGGCGAAGCCGGCGATGCCGGCGCCGACCAGCACCAGACTGAGGGCGCTCGCCACGACGAACAGCCGCGACCGCGACGCCAGCCGCCGCCGCGCCCGGATCGGCGCTTCGATCAGAACCAGCGTCCCCCAGGAGAGGAGCACGGTGAGCGCGAAGATCCCCGCCGCCTCGAGCGGCTGGAGCGGTCGGCCGAGCACCTGGACGGCGAAGACGATCAGCGGCCAGTGCCACAGATACATCGGGTAGGAGATCCGCCCGATGAAGACGAAGGGCCGGGTGGCGAGCAACCGGTTGGCCGGGCTCCCCGCCGCCACCATGACACCGGAAGCGCCGATCACCGGGAACAGCGCCACCCAGCCGGGAAACGCCATGCTCTCGTCGATGAGGAAGCAGGAGGCGACGATCATCGCCAACCCGCCGACGCCGACGACGTCGCGCAGCCGCGGCGGAACCGTCGTGCGATGGAGCGCCAGCAGCGCCCCGAAGCCGAGTTCCCAGAACCGCATCGGCAGGAGGAAATAGGCCTGCCCCCAGTCGAGCGCCCCGGCGACGATGCTCGCGACGAGCGACGCCACCACCACGGCGACGACCAGCGCCAGTCGGTTCCAGCGGTAGCGCCGCGCCGCGATCAGCAGCCAGGGGAAGACGATGTAGAACTGTTCTTCGACGCCCAGCGACCAGGTGTGAAGGAGCGGCTTGGTGATGCTCGCCGCGTCGAAATAGCCGTCCTCGCCGAGGAACATGAAGTTGGCGGCGAACAGCGGCGTGGCGATCAGGGTGCGCGCGAAGGCGTAGAACTCGCGCGGCATCAGCGCGATCCAGGCGCCGAGGAAGGTCGCCGCCAGCATGACGATCAGCGCCGGATAGATGCGCCGGATGCGCCGCTCGTAGAAGCCGGCGAAGGTGAACTCCCCGGCGTCGACCTCGCGGGCGATGATCGAGGTGATCAGGTAGCCGGAGATGACGAAGAACACGTCGACGCCGACGAAGCCGCCGCTCATCGTCGTCATGCCGAGATGGAACAGCATGACCACGGTGACCGAGACGGCCCTGAGACCATCGATGTCGGGACGATAGGAGAGCGAGGCGCTCATCGGGTCGCCTCCGTCCGCGCGAAGAGGTCGGGCAACCGCGCCGCCAGCGCCGCGGCGATCTCGTCGCGGTGGTCGGTGGTGACGGGTGTGAGCCGCAACAGCGTCGCGGCGACATCGTCGGCGTTCGCCCCGGCGATCGCCGTCACCGCCATCGCCCCGCCGTCGACCAGCGTGCCGACGATGTCGTCGACCAGCGTCGGCTCGAAGTCGCGCGGCCGAAGCGCGATCACCCGCCGCTGCGCCGCCACCGCTTCCGACATCATCGACACCGAATCCTCGGTGACGATCAGCGCGTCCGCCGCGAAGATGTCGCCGACCGTGCCCGACCCGGCGCGCCGCCAATCGACGAAACGCTCGATGATCCCGCGCCGTTCGAGGTCGGCGAAGCGGTCGGAGCCGGCGTCCCCGGTCCGCCGCGAATTGCCGACCCGCCAGACGACCCCGAACCGCGCCCGCATCTCGACGACGAGGGCCGCGACGTCGTCCCAGTCCTCGGCCGAGAAGCGATGCGAATGGGCGTTGCCGCCGAGGAGGAGCCCCACCGTCGCGCCCGCGAGATCGCCGGCGCCGGCGATCGGGCGCGGCCGCGGCAGCTTCTCCGGCTCCACCAGACAGGGCACCGGCGTCAGCGCCGCGTTGGCGAGCTCCGCGAAGGATTTCACGCTGACCAGCATCAGGTCGATCTCCGGCGTCGTCGACACCCCGCGGCCGAGGCCCGAATAGACGTAAGGCACGCCGAAATGGCGCTTGAGCAGCAGCCCGACCGCGATCGCCGGCCGCCCCGATCCGACGATCACGTCCGGCCGCTCGAGCCGCGCCACGTCGATGCCGTAGAGGCGCTTCAGCCAGAAGGCCGGCGACAGGAAACGAAGGCTGTTCACCCCGAGCTGGCGCAGCGGCGGCGGCACGAACCAGCGCGGGCTCACCTCGAGCCGCTCGACCGCCGTCTCCCGCATCCGCCCCATCACATGCGCCACGCCCTCCGCCTGATGGCGATGGCCGGGCTTGTTGATCAGCAGGACGAGGATGCGCAAGGGGGCCATGGCCGGCGTCGATCTCGGTGGCGAAAGGCCGGCGGTCCGGCCGCCTGCTCTTAAGCCAATCCCGTCGAGGGATAAAGCGCCGGATGGCCGGGGCGGCGGGCCATCATCCCCGGTGAGTGCCCCACCTCGCCGGCTTGCTCCGCTCCACCCGCCGCGGCTATGGTCGCGCCGCGCCGCCGGAGGGGCGGCGCGGGGAACCGGAGCGGCGGTTGAAGTATCGGGCCGACATCGACGGACTGCGGGCGATCGCCATCGTCACCGTCCTCCTCGACCACCTCGACGTGACCGGATTCACCGGCGGCTTCGTCGGCGTCGACGTGTTCTTCGTCATCTCCGGCTATCTCATCACCACGCTGATCGCCGAGGCGCAGGCGAAGGGCACCTTCTCGCTCGCCGTCTTCTACGAGCGGCGGATGCGGCGCATCTTCCCCGCCCTCCTCGTCACCCTGCTGGCCACCCTCGCCGTCGGTGCGGCGCTGATGACCCC
>CALMYM010000430.1 GCA_937873675.1 uncultured Alphaproteobacteria bacterium
GAGGCCGTAGCCGAGGACGAGCGAAACGAGGATCGCGAGCATGGGTGGGCTCCGGCGGCCGATCAGTCGAGCGAATGGATCGTACGCCCGCCGACCAGCGTGCGCACCACCCGGCCGGCGAATTTCGCATCCTCGAAGGGCGTGTTCTTCGACCGCGACTTCAACGCCGCCTTGTCGAGGAGCCACGGCATGCCCGGATCGATCACCGCGAGGTCGGCGCGCGCGCCGGGCGAGAGCCGTCCCGCTTCGAGCCCCAGCCGCTCGGCCGGACGCAGCGACAGCGCTTCGACCAGCCGCTTCCAGGTGAGCCGGCCGTCGTGGACGAGCCTGAGCGCGGCGGCGGCCAGCGTCTCGAGCCCGACCGCGCCGTCGGCGGCTTCGGCGAAGGGATGGCGCTTGGTCTCGACGTCCTGGGGGTCGTGGCCGGAGACGACGATGTCGATGACGCCGGAGGCGAGCCCCTCGATCATCGCCTGCCGGTCGTCCTCGGAGCGCAGCGGCGGCGAGAACTTCAGGAACGAGCGGTAGGTGCCGATGTCGAGCTCGTTGAGGGAGAGATGATTGATCGACACGGCGGCGGTGACGTCGAGGCCGCGCGCCTTGGCGACGCGCAGGATCTCGACCGAGTCGGCGGTCGACACCTGACTGGCGTGATAGCGCCCGCGGGTCAGCGCCACGAGGCGCATGTCGCGCTCCAGCATGATCGTCTCGGCCTCGCGCGGGATGCCCGGGAGGCCCATGCGGGTGGCGAACTCGCCTTCGGTCGCGACACCGGCGCCGGCGAGCGAGGGGTCCTCGACGTGATGGACGATCAGCGCGCCGAAATCGCGGGCGTAGGTCAGCGCCCGGCGCATCACCAGCGACGAGGCGACCGAGTGGCGCGCGTCGGTGAAGGCGACCGCGCCGGCTTCCTTCAGGAGGCCGAACTCGGTGGTCTCCTTGCCCTCCTGGCCCTTGGTCAGCGCCGCCATCGGATGGATGCGGACGTCCGCCTCCTCGCGCGCCCGGCGCAGCACGAAATCGACCAGCGCCGGATCGTCGATCACCGGATCGGTGTCGGGCATGGTGACGATGGTGGTGACGCCACCGGCGGCGGCGGCGCGGGAGGCCGAGGCGAAGGTCTCGCGATGCTCGTGGCCCGGCTCGCCGAGGAAGACGCGCATGTCGACGAGGCCCGGCACGATCACCTTGCCGCGGGCGTCGACCACCTCCCAGCCTTCCGGCGAGCCCTGGTTCAGCACCTCGGGTCCGGCGGCGAGGATGCGGCCCTCGGCGACGATGACCGAGCCGACGGCGTCGAGATCGCGCGAAGGATCGACGATGCGGGCGCCGGCGAAGACGGTGGGCGTGTGATCGGCGGCGCGGCGGTCGCCGGGGCGCGCGGTGGGGGCAGCGGGCGTCATGGGCGACCTCAGACGTTGGGCAGGTGTTCGGCGAGCGCTTCGAGCACCGCCATGCGCACGGCGACGCCCATCTCGACCTGTTCGGCGATCAGCGACTGCGGCCCGTCGGCCACCTCCGGGTCGATCTCGACACCGCGGTTCATCGGCCCGGGATGCATGACCAGCGCGTCCGACGCGGCGCAAGAGAGCTTCTCCTGGTCGAGACCCCAATAATGGAAGTACTCGCGCACCGACGGCACGAAGGAGCCGTTCATCCGCTCGCGCTGCAGGCGCAGCATCATGACGATGTCCGCCCCGGCGATACCCTTGCGCATGTCGGTGAAGGTCTCGACCCCGAGGCGGTCGACGCCGGAGGGCAGCAGCGTCGACGGACCGACGAGCTTCACCCGGGCGCCCAGCGCGTTGAGCAGCAGGATGTTCGACCGGGCGACGCGGGAATGGACGATGTCGCCGCAGATGGCGACCGTCAGCCCCTCGATCCGGCCCTTGTGGCGGCGGATGGTGAGGGCGTCGAGCAGCGCCTGGGTCGGATGCTCGTGGGCGCCGTCACCGGCGTTGATCACCGAGCAGGAAACCTTCCGCGCCAGGAGATGCACCGCGCCGGCGGCGTGATGGCGCACGACGAGGATGTCGGGGCGCATGGCGTTGAGCGTCGCCGCGGTGTCGATCAGCGTCTCGCCCTTCTTCACCGAGGACGAGGCGACCGACATGTTCATGACGTCGGCGCCGAGGCGTTTTCCGGCGATCTCGAAGGACGACTGGGTCCGGGTAGAGGCCTCGAAGAACAGGTTGATCTGCGTGCGACCACGCAGAACGTTCTTCTTCTTCTCCACCTGACGGGAGACGTGGACCTCCTCCTCCGCCTTGTCGAGCAGCGCGAGGATCTCGAGCTGCGACAGCCCCTCGATGCCGAGGAGATGGCGATGGGGAAAGGCGGGGGTGGGGTTCGATGGAGCGCTGGTCATCGAAGAGGAGGTCTTACGGTGTCCGGGGGCGGGAGACAAGGGAGGGGCGGGCCGTCGTGTCACGCATTTGCCTCATCGGTCCGAATCCGAAGCCGAGCGGCCAAAACGCTCTGTCAACAGAGGCGAACCAGTTAGTGCGCGCGTTTTGCTGATATGCTATTTTTAATTGTTGTCATGAGGTCTCCTATGCGACTTTTCATTACAGACCTGACCGATATGCAGGTAGGCTATTTCTGTATCGCCGGCTGGGATACGGAAATGCTCCGAATGGTGCGCCCGCTCCCCGGCGGCGGTCATTGGCCCCACCATCTCGTCATCCGTCACGATATTGTTCCCGGCGTGACCGTCGAAGTCACGCCGACCGGACGGCGACACCCGGGCAATTTCCCCCACACGACCGAAGACTTGGAGGTTGAAGCAGATACGATTCGGGTGATCCGCCGAGATCCGGTTCGATGGTTCGGGGCAGGAGCGCCGCCAACGGCGGTTACAATTTCCGAGGCATTCGCCGGAAATATCCGCTGGAACAATACGTTCAGAGATGTTCGGCAGGGGGTGCACGTTCTCACCGGCACAGAAGCACCGTCACTCGCCGCAATATCGGCTCCCCCAGCTTCAATTGAGTTCTTGGAGGTCTTCGGAAAACTGAAGGCGATCGTAAATGACGGCGAAGCGAAATACCAACTGGCGGTATCGTGCCATCGAACGAAGATAGTCTGGCATGAAGACGGAATCGACGGCGTTCGTCGAGCTTTGCCCGATGCCCGAAAACTCCATGTTCGCCTCGGCCTCGCTCGCGGCTTTGGGGACGAGCCCGAAAAGTGCTACATGATGATCAATGGCATCCACGGATGAAACGATGGACCGGTCGTCGGCCGAAATCCTCACCATAGGTCACTCGATGTTGACCTATGAACAGTTCCTCGCCCTTGTGAGCAGGGCAGGTGTAACGGCGATCGCTGACGTTCGATCATCTCCATATTCTCGTAATTTCCCACAATTTAATAAAGAAACATTGAAAATTAAACTCAAGGAAGATGGGATCGCCTACTCTTTTCTCGGAGAGGAACTAGGGGGGCGCCCGAAAGATCGAGCGCTCTATCGTAACGGAATTGCCGATTACGAGCAGATGGCGAAAACACCCGAATTCGCCGATGGCATCAAGCGTGTGGTCGAAGGCTCCCGGCGGTTTCGAATCGCTCTGATGTGTTCGGAAAGCAATCCGCTCGATTGCCACAGGTGCCTACTCGTGGGACGAGCCCTCAAACGCAGGGGGATTGGCGTCGGCCACGTCCTCCAAGATGGATCTATCAAGCTGCAATCGGACATCGAAGCGGATCTCTTGCGATTGGCATGCGACGATCTCGACCAGAGCGACTTGTTCGCACCGCCGGAAGACCGCCTCGCCAACGCTTACCGCGCGCGCGCTCGGAGAGTCGCATACTCAACTTCCAATTCTGTGTCGACCACGAACTCCGCGGCGGAGTGAACTCGTGACAAAGACCACAATTTCTACAATCGGTTTCACCCAAACGACGGCTGAAAGCTTTTTCGACCGGCTGCTGAAGAATGATGTTCGGCGTCTGATCGATGTGCGGCTCCACAACACTTCGCAATTGGCCGGGTTCGCGAAGGCTGAGGACCTTGCTTATTTCCTACGCAAGATAGGCGGAATTCAATATGCACACCTGCCATTGCTGGCTCCGACAGACAATATGCTGAAGGAGTTCAAGAAGGCAAAAGGTGACTGGGGCATATATAGAGGTCGATTCATGGCTCTCATGGCAGAACGAAGGATCGAAGAGCGCCTTCGTCCGGAACTCCTAGAAGGAGTCTGTCTTCTCTGCTCCGAAGCGACGCCACATCATTGTCATCGCACACTGGTCTGCGAGTACCTGAACGAAAAATGGAGCGGCACCCTCGAGGTCCATCACTTGTGACGGTTCTCTACCCCTCCCTCCGCTACACTTCCTCCGATCGAATCGGGGGGTGCACATGTCGGGGGCGGCGGGGAAGACGGGTGCGGCGGGGATACCGTCCTTCGCGCCGCGCAATCTCTTCGACGACGACCCGATCCTGATCGGTGCGCTGGAGAGCGTGCTCACTCGCGAGGTCGAGACGGCGCTGTCCGAGCACGGCGCCTATTGGGGCTCGGCCGAGATCCGCGAACTCGCCCGCCTCGCCGAGGCGAACCCGCCGCGGCTCGTCGATCGCGACGCCTGGGGCGAACGGCTCGGCGTCGTCGAGTACCATCCCGCCCGTCACGCCCTCGTCCGCCGCTCGGCCGAGACCGGCATCGGCGTGTCGCTGCACGAGGACGACAGCCCCGACGAGGGCCGGCGCCACGTGATGCGGACCGCCCGCCTCTTTCTCGCGGCGCAGACCGACACGGCCCATCTCACAGCGATGTCGACCACCTCGGCCGTCCTCGGCGCGACGATCGCCGCCGGCGAGGTCGGGGCCGAATGGTTGATCCGTGCCTCGGCGCGCCGTCACGATCACCGCTACGCCGCCGTCTCGGCCAAGGCCGGCGTGGCGCTCGGCTTCGGTCTGGTCGAGCGCGACGGCACCTTCCCGGCGGCGCCGACCGGCAACAGCGTCGTGGCGACCGAGACCGGCGAATGGCGTCTCGACGGCCGCGCCTGGTTCGTCGCCGCGCCGATGAACGACGCGGTGTTGGTCGCGGCGGCCGGCGAGGAAGGCACCGGGCTCTTCCTGGTGCCGCGCTTCCGCCACGACGGATCGGTCAACGGCGTCGAGATCGAACGGCTGAAGCCGACGCTCGGGGCACGCGGCGAGGCGATCGCCGAATTGCGCTTCGTCGAGGCCGAGGCGGTCGCCGTCGGCCGGCCCGATCAAGCGCTCGACCTCGCCGGCCGCGCCCTGCTGCTGCTGCGCCACGACACGCTGACCACCACCGCGGG
>CALMYM010000431.1 GCA_937873675.1 uncultured Alphaproteobacteria bacterium
GTTCCGGCCTCTTGAAGACGGCTTTCGGGGGTGGGCTCAGGTGCGCGGGCGAGATGCATCGCCGGGCGCCTTCGGCGATCACGGTCCACCGTGATGCCGTAGGGCGGAATAGGCGAAGCCGTATTCCGCCGTGGGCGCCATCGGCGCAATACGGCTTCGCCTATTGCGCCCTACATCGTCGGTGACCTGCGTCGTCTCAGCCGTGTCCGGCGTCGCGCGACAACAGGCCGATGTCGATGCCGAGCTTCTTCAGCGCCCGGTCGTACTTGGCGTCGAGGTCGCGGTCGAACACCAGGATCGGGTCGGCCGGGCAGTGCAGCCAGCCGTTCCACTGGATCTCGCTCTCGAGCTGACCGGCGCCCCAGCCGGCGTAGCCGAGCGTCATGATCGCGTCCTTCGGGCCGCGGTCCTCGGCGATCGCCTTGAGGACCTCGAGCGTCGTCGTCAGCGAGAAGTGGTCGTCGATCGGCAGCGTCGCGTTCTCGATGAAATAGTCCGAGGAGTGCAGCACGAAGCCGCGCGTCGTCTCCACCGGGCCGCCGTTCTGCACCGTCATCGCGCGGGCGAGCGGCGGCAGCATGTTGCTCTCGTCTTCGCCGACGATGTCGAGCTGGACCAGCAGTTCGGCGAAGGAGGCGGCGGCCGGCGCCGGCTGGTTGAGGATGATCCCCATCGCCCCTTCGCTCGAATGGGCGCACAGATAGACCAGCGATCGGGCGAACCGTTTGTCGTCCATGCCGGGCATGGCGATCAGGATCTTGCCCGCCAGGGAATCGGGCTCGCGCTCCGTCTCTTCGTTCGACATCTCCGGCCCCTCGTCGTCCGCGTGTCTGCGACACGGACCGCAGAACTCGTCCCCGTCGGCCTCGCTCGCGCGAGCGGCGGCGGGTCTCGACCGATATCGAAGATAGGTACGGCCGCGCCGTTTCGAAAGGGTGGTGTCGGACGATCGTCCGAATTCGGTGACGCCGATCACGCGCTCTCGAGGCGAAGGTGCACGACCGTGACGAGACGATCGCCGTGCGAACGGCTAGTGTCGCGCCAGCTGGAACCGATCGGAAAGTCCATGTTTCGCCGTCTCTTCGCGCACCCGTCCGCGGGTCGCTTCGCCCTCGTCGCGGTCCTCCTCGCAGGAAGCACGGCCGCGGTCGCCGCCGCACCGACGCCGCTGAAGCCCGGCGCCGCGGTGCGCCTCGTCGTCGCCGGCATCGTCGACGGCCGCCCCGAGGTCGGCATCGAGATCGCCCTCGAACCCGGTTGGAAGACCTACTGGCGCACTCCCGGCGACGCCGGCATCCCGCCGGTCGTCGACTGGTCGAAGTCGACCGGCGCGAGCGCTTTCGATCTGCGCTTCCCCGCCCCCGTCCGCTTCGGCGAAGAGGGCCTCACCTCGGTCGGCTACACCGGCCCGGTGGTCCTGCCGATCGATCTCGCCCTCACCGACCCGGCGAAGCCCGCGAAACTCGATCTCGACCTCCAGATCGGTCTGTGCCGCGAGATCTGCGTGCCGGTGTCGGCGCATCTGAGCGGCACGGTCGCCCCCGACATGGCCGTCGACGCCGCAGCCCTCGCCCGTCTCCGCGATGCTCGCGCCCGATTGCCGACGCCTGCGGTACGGGGCACGGCCCCCTGGGTGATGTCGCTCGAGCGCGACCACGATCGCGACAGCATCGCCGGCGCCGTCCTGGTCCGGGTGAAGACGCCGGAGGGCGGGACCGCCGAGGAACCGCGCGCCGTCTTCGTCGAAGGGCCGACGAGCGATTGGGCGCTGCCGGTGCCGACCCGCGTCGGCGGCGATGCCGGCAGCGAGGTCTGGCGCTTCGAGCTCGACGGCATCCCGCGCGACGCGAAACTCGTGGGCGCCGAGCTGCGTTTCACCCTGCGCCTCGGCGACCACGTCGTCGAGCAGAAGGTCACCCTCGACGCGACCGTCGCGAAGCCCTAGATCGGAAGGGATCCGTCCCGGCGCGTCCCGCGCCGCACCGCCCGTCAGGAGACCTCCCATGACCATCGCCGTCGGCGACCGCCTGCCCGCAGCCACCTTCAAGACCATGACCGCCGAAGGCGTGAAGGAGATCTCCACCGCCGACGTCTTCACGGGCAAGAAGGTCGTGCTCTTCGCCGTCCCCGGCGCCTTCACCCCGACCTGCTCGAAGGCGCATCTGCCTGGCTATCTCGCCAATCGCGAGGCGATCCTCGCCAAGGGCGTCGACACCATCGCCGTCGTCGCGGTCAACGACGTCTTCGTCATGGACGCCTGGTCCAAGGCCAACGACGCCGACGGCAAGATCCTCTTCCTCGCCGACGGCGCCGCCGCCTTCACCGCCGCCGTCGGCCTCACCCTCGATCTCACCGCCGCCGGCATGGGCATCCGTTCGCAGCGTTGGTCGATGCTGGTCGACGACGGCGTGGTGAAGGAGATCAACTTCGAAGAGAAGCCCGGTGTCGCCGATCTCACCGGCGGCGCCTGCATGCTGAGCCACCTCGGCTGACGGCGAAGGCGGGAGACCCGGCAAGGGGCTCTCCCGCCGCCCGCCACGAGCGGGCTCAGCCGTCTTCGGCGACGATCAGCTCGAGGGCGTGCGGCGAGACGGTCACCGCGACCGGTGTCGCGCCGTGCGGCTCGCCGTCGATCTGCACCGGGACGGTGCCACCGTCCGCGGTGGTCACGGCGGCCGAGACGACGTCGACGATGGTCACGCCGGCCATCCGCTCCAGCCGCCGTGTCGCCACGCCCCAAGCGGCTCGCATCAGGGCCGCCGGGCGATCGTCGGCGAGCGCCACCAGCTTCAATCCGGGCCGATCCATCGCCACGCCGTCGACCAGGACGAACGGGCCGCCGTAGTGCCGCGCCTTGGTCACCACCGCCAGCGCGCAGTCGAAAGCGAGCTGCTCGCCACTCGTGGTGACGGCGACGACGCCGAGCCGCGACCGCCGGCCGAAGCCGCGGCGCACCGCTTCGAGCCCGAAGACGAGCTTCTTGAAGCGGCGCGGGGACCTGTCCTCGACCGCCCGCACCACCTCGGCGTCGAAGCCGATCGAGGTCATCAGGAAGAACGGCCGCGGGTCCTCGCCGTCGAGGCGAGCCGTGCCGAGGTGCAGCGGTCGCGTCCGCCCCCGGCGGATCGCTTCGGCGATCGCCTCGATGCGACGCGGCAGCCGATATTCGTGGGCGAGGACGTTGGCGGTGCCGTTGGG
>CALMYM010000432.1 GCA_937873675.1 uncultured Alphaproteobacteria bacterium
CCGGACGACCGGTGAGGCCTTGAGGTCCGCCCTGGCCCGGACGACCGGTCAGACCTTGACGCCCGCCCTGACCCGGACGACCGGTGAGGCCTTGAGGTCCGCCCTGGCCCGGACGACCGGTCAGACCTTGACGCCCGCCTTGGCCCGGACGACCGGGGAGGCCGGCCTGACGCGGTCCGTGACCCGGATTGCGGATCAGACCGGGACCCTTGCCGGGTTGCGGCGCCATGATGCTCTGCACGCCACCCGGACCACCGCCCGGACCCACGGCACCCGGGGCGAAGCCGCCCGGACCACCCGGACCCATGCCACCGGGGCCGAAGCCGCCCGGACCGCCGGGACCCATTCCGCCCGGACCACCGGGACCGAAGCCGCCGGGGCCACCGGGACCGAAGCCACCCGGCCCCGGCCCGATCGGCGGAGCGACCACCGGGGGCGCGACCACCGGGGGCGCGACCACCGGGGGCGCGACCACCGGCGGTACGACCGGAACCGCGACGACCGGCGGCAACACCGCAACCGGCGGCGGCAGAACCGGGATCGGCAGGATGCCGATGCCGACGACCGGCGGCGGAGGCGGCAGGACCAGGATCGGATCCGGCAGCACGATCACCGGAGGCGGTGGCGGCGGCAGGAAGTCGAACAGACCGAAGTCGATCACCGGCACACGGGTGCGGGTGATGATCCGGACCTCTTCCACCGGCGGCGGCGGCAGATCGTCCCAGACGACCTCGTCGAACACCGGCGGCGGCTCTTCGGCCGCTTGGAGATCGGCGAGCCGGGCCCGGGCTTCTTCCGCATGCGGGCCGTCCGGATAACGCTTCAGATAGGTCCAATAGGCCCGCTTGGTGTCGGCCGCGACGGCACGCGCCCACCACTTCGCTTCACGCCGCGCCGCGAGCATCGCCCTGATGCGGGCGGCGTTCTTGGCCTCGGCATGGGCGTCGAGGTAGGCCTGATAGCTCTCCAGGCTGTCGTCGGCGATCGCCGCCGTATAGGCTTCCGTCTCCGACAGATCCGTCATCGGCTTGGCGGCCAACGCCTTCAGCGCGGCCATCTCGGCGACCGGATCCGGCCGCTTGTCGCCGGCTGCGGACGGCGTAGGGGCGCGGTCGAACAGTAGGACCTGTTCGGTCAGCTTCGACGAGAACCACGGGATCCCCGCGCCGTTGGTGCGCTGGCTGACGCGCAGACGCACGCGCGCCAACACGTCCTCGACCATCAGGCCACCCTGGCGCATCATCTCGGCCAGCGCCGAGGCGTATTCGCCGTAGTCGCCCGAAGTCGGCGCCGCGACGACGGTGCCCGGCGCCGCGTTGAACGCCACCAGCACACCCGCCGGCGGCTCGACCAGCGCCAGACCGCCGGCCAGCGGCCGTCCGGTCGGCTTGAAGGGATGGCGATAGCCGACGTCGGCGATGACGATCCGCGCCTTCATCGGGTGTTCGGCCAAGCCCTGCATCAGTTCGTTCAGCGCGAGGGTCTCGTTGGGAATGTCGCTGTCGGCGGCGAGCTTCGCCCCGATCGGGACGAGATGGTTCGCGCCTTCGTACTGCAGCCCGTAGCCGGAGTAGTAGACGACCGCCACCGCGCCGGGACCGGCGGCGGAGACACGGTCGATGAACTCGCCGGCCTGCTGCATCAGCGTTTCGTAATCGGCATTCCTGAGGCCCGTCACGTCGAAGCCCGCATCACGCAGGACGTCGGCGACGAGCCCGGCGTCGTTGGCTGCCGTCGGCAGCGCCTGCTCGGCGTAGCCGTCCTGGCCGATCACCAGGGCGAAGCGCGCCTCCTTCGGCGCCTCTTGCGCCCAGACCGGCCCGAGGGCCAAGCCGAGGATCATCATCAGAACCGTCATCAGACGGCCGAGGAACACACGGGGCATTTCGTCTCTCCGCGGTTGGACGGTCCCCGGCGACACAAAGAAACTTCACGCCGCCGGAACGGGTTTTCGGGAGAGCATAGCATAAAAGTCACAATATGGAACTAATTGACCTTACGTATAGATACATGCCCGCGTACGATACAGAAACGTACGTATTTCGCCAAAATAGAAAAGTGGCATTTCGAAAAATTATAGAAGAATTGATACGCGAACACTTTCGCCCACCAGCGCGTTCGGGGCGATGGTGGGGCTGTCATGTCAGGAGTGCCGGATCATCGATTCGACCATAGAGGTTCGACATGAACCCGTGATGAACGGGTCGAGCGAAAACTCTCGGGTGACGGACGGCATCGGCTCTTCCGGATCTCCCCCGGGGCCGGCGCCGAGCTGCCCCATCGGACCGGCTCGCGCGGATCTCACGCGGTCTCGGACTCGCCCGGACATCACGGCTCCGCGGTGCGGGTGCCTCGGCGGGCGGGGCCTTCGGTCTCAGTATTCGCGTTCGAAGAAGACGCCGAGCCGCGAATCCTCGGTTCCGGCCTCGCCTCGGAGCTTGAGGCTGCGGGTGACGTCGAGATTGATCGTGCCGGCCGCCTCGCCCTTGGCGCCGGTCTTCACGCCGAGATAGACGTTCTCGCCGACGTAGCGGCCGGCCTTGACCGCCGCGTTGCCCTTGGAGTCGGTGACGATGTCGAGATCGTCGAGGCCGGTCGATTTGCGGATCGAACCGAGCAGGTCCGCCGACTGACCACCGCCCGCCAGCTGCGCCACCGCCATGGTCAGGCGCACCACCTGGACCGGCGACAGCTGGGTGATCGAACGCCCGAAGAGGAAACGCGACAGGATCTCGTCCTGTGGCAGATCCTCCGAGGCCGAAAGCGAGATGCGGGGGTCGCTCGCCGCGCCGTGGACGCGGGCGGTGACCGTCGTCGAGCCGCGCGTCGTCTCGGCCGTGAAGTCGATCTCCGGGTCGAGACTGCCGACGAGCTGGACCCGTCCGCGGGTCAGATCGATGCGCTGGCCGACCACGTCGAGCCGGCCGCGGATCATCTCGAAGGCGCCGACCGGCGCGAAGCGATCGACCGGTCCGTCGAGCCGCAGCCGGCCGCCGAGTTCGGCGTCGAGGCCGCGTCCGCGCACGAAGATGCGCGCCGGCGCCTCGACCGTGAGCGCCAGGGTGAATCCCGCCGCCCGCGCCTTCGATCCCCGCCGCTCGGGTCCGCGCGCCTTGGCGATCGTCCGCGCCACCGATGTCGACGCGCCACGATGCTTCGTGTCGATCACTGCGACCCGCCCGGCGAAGCGTTCGGGCA
>CALMYM010000433.1 GCA_937873675.1 uncultured Alphaproteobacteria bacterium
ATCTTCCTCGGCGGCCCGCCGCTGGTGAAGGCGGCGACCGGCGAGGTGGTCACGGCCGAAGACCTCGGCGGCGCCGACGTCCACACCCGCACCTCCGGCGTCTCGGACCTGATGGCCGAAGAAGAGCGGGCGGTGGCCGTCGAGCCGTCGTCGCGCAAGGGGATCATGGTCGCGGCCGACGTGCTCGCCCTCGTCGTTCTCGGCGGGGGCGCGGCGCCCGGCCACAAACCCCCCTTCCGCAGCGCCACCGCCGGGCCCCCCCCCGCCAGGGGGAAAAACCCCCCCCAAAGCCGAAGCCCGCCGCCCCGTGGCTGCGCGACCCCTGGGGCCCCGTCCTCGACCCCGCCGATCTCTATTCGATCGTCTCGGCCGATCCGAAGAAGCCCTTCGACATCCGCCAGATCATCGGCCGCATCGTCGACGGCTCCGACTTCGAGGAGTTCAAGCCGCTCTACGGCACGACGCTGGTCTGCGGCTTCGCCCATGTCTGGGGCTATCCGGTCGGCATCGTCGCCAACAACGGCATCCTGTTCTCCGAGAGCGCGCTCAAGGGCGCCCACTTCGTCGAACTCTGCGCCCAGCGCGGCATCCCGCTACTGTTCCTGCAGAACATCACCGGCTTCATGGTCGGTCGGAAGTACGAGTCCGGCGGCATCGCCAAGGACGGCGCCAAGATGGTCAATGCCGTCGCCTGCGCCGCGGTGCCGAAGATCACCGTGGTGATCGGCAACTCCTTCGGCGCCGGCAACTACGGCATGTGCGGTCGCGCCTACGACCCCAACTTCCTCTACATGTGGCCCAACGCCCGCATCTCGGTGATGGGCGGCGAGCAGGCGGCGAACGTGCTGGCCCAGGTCCGCCGCGACGGCATCGAGGCCAAGGGCGGCACCTGGTCGGCCGAGGACGAGGAGGCGTTCAGGGCGCCGACCCGGGCACAGTAGGGGGGGGATCGGCCCGCCTGTTATCCCTCGGCACCCCTCGGGGACGCCGGCGGCGTCGTCCCGATGGCCGCCCGCCTCGTCGTCGCCCTGTCGCTGTCGGCCGCCTTCAACGCGCCCCCGAAGGAAACCCGCTTCGGCGTCTTCCGCATGTGACGGCGCTCACGCCGTCCCGCCGTCCTCTCCTTCCGACGCCCGAGGGTCACCGATGACCACCCGTCCGCTCCGCCCGATCCGCACCCTGCTCGTCGCCAACCGCGGCGAGATCGCGTGCCGCATCTTCTCCACCGCTCGCCGCATGGGGATCCGCACCGTCGCCGTCCATTCGGAGGCCGACGCGAACGCGCTCCACGTCCGCACCGCCGACGAGGCCCACCTCATCGGCCCCGCCGCGGCGCGCGACAGCTACCTGCGCATCGACCGCATCCTCGAGGCGGCGAAGGCGAGCGGCGCCGACGCCATTCACCCCGGCTACGGCTTCCTCTCCGAGAACGCCGAGTTCGCCGAGGCGGTCGCCGCCGCCGGCCTGATCTTCGTCGGCCCGCCGGCCTCCGCCATCCGCGCCATGGGCTCCAAGAGTGCCGCCAAGTCGCTGATGGAGACCGCCGGCGTGCCCCTCGTCCCCGGCTATCACGGCGCCGACCAGGACCCCGAACTGCTGGCCCGCGAGGCGACCCGCATCGGCTACCCGGTGCTGATCAAGGCCTCCGCCGGTGGTGGCGGCAAGGGCATGAAGGTGGTCGAACGCGCCGAGGACTTCGCCGCGACGCTCGCCTCGGCCAAGCGCGAGGCCGCCTCCTCCTTCGGTGACGACCGGGTGCTGATCGAACGCTATCTCACCAAGCCGCGCCACATCGAGGTGCAGGTCTTCGCCGACGGTCACGGCAACACCCTCCATCTCTTCGAGCGCGACTGCTCGGTGCAGCGCCGCC
Organism: uncultured Alphaproteobacteria bacterium; assembly: GCA_937873675.1. GTDB lineage: Bacteria > Pseudomonadota > Alphaproteobacteria > Rhizobiales > Ancalomicrobiaceae > CALBKH01. Next base: position 1,871 of record CALMYM010000433.1, read on the forward strand.
ATCAGAAGGTGATCGAGGAAGCCCCCGCTCCCGGCATGACGCCCGAGCGCCGCGCCGCGATGGGCACGGCGGCCGTCGAAGCGGCGCGCGCCGTCGGCTACGTCGGCGCCGGCACCGTCGAATTCATCGCCGAAGGCGACGACTTCTTCTTCATGGAGATGAACACCCGCCTCCAGGTCGAGCATCCCGTCACCGAGGCGATCACCGGCGAAGACCTCGTCGAGTGGCAGATCCGCGTCGCCCGCGGCGAGGCGCTGCCCTGCCGCCAGGAGGATCTGGTGGTCATGGGCCACGCCGTCGAGGCGCGCCTCTACGCCGAGGACGCGGATCGCGACTTCCTGCCCCAGACCGGCCGGCTCGATCATCTCGCCTTCCCGACGAGCCTGCGCATCGACGCCGGCGTGGCGACCGGCGACGTGGTCTCCCATCACTACGACCCGATGATCGCCAAGCTTATCGCCCACGGCACCACCCGCGAGGAGGCGCTCGAACGGCTCGCCGACGCGCTCGCCGCGACGGAGGTGATGGGCCTCGTCACCAACCGCGCCTTCCTCGAGCGCATCCTGCGCCATCCCGAATTCGTCGAGGCCCGTCACGACACCGGCTTCATCGCCCGCAACGCCGACGCCCTCTTCGCCCCACCGGCCGCCGACGACCGCCTCGCCGTTCTCGCCGCCCTCGCCGTTCTCGAACGCGAGAAGGCGAACATGCCCCACGCCCCCGCCGATCCCCATTCTCCCTGGGGCGAGGCTGGGGCGTGGTGCATGAACCTGCCCGCCCGCTCGGAAGTGACGTTCCGCGACGGCGGCGACACCCGCACCCTCGCCTTCGATCGCCTCGCCGGCCGCACCGTCCACATCGGCGCCGACGGCGAGATCGAGGTCGCCGCCATGCTCCACGCCGACGGCCGGCTCGACGCCCGTCTCGGCGGCACCCGGCTCACCGCCCGCGTCGTCTTCGTCGCCGATCGCGTCGCCGTCTACACCGGCCGCGATCAGGCGAGCTTCACCCTCGTCGACCCGCGCGCCGGCGACGACGCCCATCACCACCACGCCGACCGGCTGGTGGCGCCGATGCCCGGCTCCGTCGTCCAGGTGCTGGTCGAGGCCGGCGCCACCGTCGCCAAGGGCGATCCGTTGGTCGTCGTCGAGGCGATGAAGATGGAACACGTCATCCGCGCCCCCCACGACGGCGTCGTCGAACGCGTCGACGTCGCGGTCGGCGACGTGGTGGCCGACGGCACCGAACTGGCCGTCATGGCGGCCGAGGACTGATACCGAACTCACGAAGTTCCGACCTGTCGGAGCTTCGTGGGTGAAGGCGAGCCC
>CALMYM010000434.1 GCA_937873675.1 uncultured Alphaproteobacteria bacterium
ATCAGCCGCAAGACCAAGACCACCGGCGCCGATTACGGCCTGCTGTCGCAGATCCTCAAGGCCAACCCGGCGAACCCGCTCACCTCGCAGTGAGGGTCTGGAGGTCACCCCTCCCCCGCCCACCGTCGATTTCGCGCCGCCGCCCCTCCGGGCGGCGGTTTCGTCTTCCCGTCGCCTTCGCGCCGCCGGTGTGGCGGCGAATGGGGCGAGCGGCCGGATCGGCGGGGTCGGCCCGCCCCTCCCCATAAAGCCCCCTGCTCCGAGCCAAGCGACCACGGCGCTTCATGGTGAGGTGCCGGCCGCAGGCCGGCCTCGAACCATCGCGCACGACGACGTGGCCTCCACCACCACCGCCTCCCCAAGAATAAAAACCCCCGCCCGAGGTGCCTCGGACGGGGGTTTCGTATCGGAGATCGGAAGGCGGGCGGACCCGCCTTCTCGTCCGTGCCGTGCGAGGCCCTGAGAGACCGTGCCGTGACGGGCTTTTTCGTGGTCCGAAGGCGGGCGGGCCCGCCTTCGGACGTACGGCTTCGCCGCCTCGCGTCGGCTCAGCCGTGGGCGAGGATCGCCAGCAGCAGCAGAGCGACGATGTTGGTGATCTTGATGGCCGGGTTGACGGCCGGGCCGGCGGTGTCCTTGTAGGGATCGCCGACGGTGTCACCGGTGACCGAGGCCTTGTGGGCTTCGGAACCCTTGAGGTGCTTGACGCCGTCCTTGTCGACGAAGCCGTCTTCGAAGGACTTCTTGGCGTTGTCCCAGGCGCCGCCGCCGGAGGTCATGGAGACCGCGACGAAGATGCCGTTGACGATGACGCCGAGCAGCGACGCACCGAGCGCGGCGAAGGCCGAGGCCTTGGAGCCGGACACGGCGAGCACGCCGAAGTAGGCGACGATCGGAGCGAGCACCGGCAGCATCGACGGGATGATCATCTCGCGGATGGCGGCCTTGGTCAGCATGTCGACCGCACGACCGTAGTCGGGACGATCGGTGCCTTCCATGATGCCCGGCTTCTCCTTGAACTGGCGACGGACCTCTTCCACCACCGAACCGGCGGCGCGGCCGACGGCGGTCATGGCGACACCGCCGAACAGGTAGGGGATGAGGCCGCCGAAGATCAGGCCGGCGACGACGTAGGGGTTGGAGAGGTCGAAGGAGACCGCGCCCATGCCCTTGAAGTAGGGGAACTTGTCGCCGTTGGCGGCGAAGTGCTGGAGGTCGTTGGCGTAGGCCGCGAACAGCACCAGGGCGCCGAGACCGGCCGAACCGATGGCGTAGCCCTTGGTGACCGCCTTGGTGGTGTTGCCGACCGCGTCGAGGGCGTCGGTGGTCTGACGCACTTCCTTGGGCAGGCCCGACATTTCGGCGATGCCGCCGGCGTTGTCGGTCACCGGGCCGAAGGCGTCGAGGGCGACGATCATGCCGGCGAGGCCGAGCATGGTGGTGACCGCGATCGCCGTGCCGTAGAGGCCGGCCAGCTGGTAGGTGGCGATGATGCCGGCGACGATGACGATCGCCGGCATGGCGGTCGATTCGAGCGAAACGGCGAGGCCCTGGATGACGTTGGTGCCGTGACCGGTGACCGACGCCTGGGCGATCGAGACCACCGGGCGCTTGCCGGTGGCGGTGTAGTACTCGGTGATCCACACCAGCAGGCCGGTGACGACCAGACCGATGATGCCGGAGATGAACAGGCTGGAGCCGACGATGGTCTGGCCGGCGACCGTGCCGACGACGCCGAAGCCGACGGTCATCTGCGTGGCGAGGGCGAGACCGGCGACGGACAGCACGCCGGTGACGATGAGGCCCTTGTAGAGGGCGCCCATGATCGAGTTGTTGGAGCCGAGCTTGACGAAGAAGGTGCCGACGATCGAGGTCACGATGCAGACCGCGCCGATCATCAGCGGGTAGAGCATGGTGGCGGCGAGCGACGGGGCGGTGGCGAAGAAGATCGCCGCGAGAACCATGGTGGCGACGACGGTCACCGCGTAGGTCTCGAACAGGTCGGCGGCCATGCCGGCGCAGTCGCCGACGTTGTCGCCGACGTTGTCGGCGATGGTGGCCGGGTTGCGCGGGTCGTCCTCGGGGATGCCGGCCTCGACCTTGCCGACGAGGTCGGCGCCGACGTCGGCGCCCTTGGTGAAGATGCCGCCGCCGAGACGGGCGAAGATCGAGATCAGCGAGGCGCCGAAGCCGAGCGCGACGAGCGCGTCGATGACGATGCGGTCGTTGGGCGCGTGACCGAGCGGGCCGGTGAGGACGGCGCAGTAGACGGCGACGCCGAGGAGGGCGAGGCCGGCGACCAGCATGCCGGTGACCGCACCCGCCTTGAAGGCGATGTCGAGGCCGGCGGCGAGCGACTGAGTCGAGGCCTGGGCGGTGCGGACGTTGGCGCGCACCGAGACGTTCATGCCGATGAAGCCGGCGAGGCCGGAGAGGACCGCGCCGATCAGGAACCCGATCGCCACTTCCTTGCCGAGCAGGATGCCGAGGGCGATCAGGATGACCACACCGACGATGCCGATGGTGGTGTACTGGCGCTTCAGATAGGCCTGCGCGCCTTCGGCCACCGCTCCGGCGATTTCCTGCATGCGGGCCGATCCCGCATCGGCGGCCATCACCGATCGAATGGCCCAGACGCCATAGACGATCGATACGAGGCCGCAGAGAATGACGACGAGTATGGTCATGATGCCTCCCGTTCATGTCGCGGACACCGCTTCACGGGTTGTTTCCCGTCGTTCGAGCGCCGCGTCAGGCGTAGTGTCGCAGATCCGGCGGCCAGCCCTGAAAGCCGCCGTCTCGATCGCGCGCCAGCCTAATCACGCCCGATGGGCCGTCAAGCGCGACCTCGGACGTAAACGAACGGTTAAAGTGCGGACGGACCCCACCCTGCGACGTCACGTCGCATTTCCGGCGCGCGCCGCCCTTCGACCAAGGTCGCAAGCCTCGGCAACGCTTCAGAAATGTCGAAAGCCCCCGGCGGCGAGCGCAAGCGGGCGCCCGTCGCGGTCGTGGAAGCGGAGGACGGGGCCGCCTGCTTCGCCATCTTCGCGCGCCTTCGTCCTCTCGACGATCCGGCCGATCGCGGTGACCGGCACACCGGCGCGAGCGGCTTGCGCCTCGAAACGCGCGGTCGAGTCGGGGGCGACGGCGGCGAGGATCTCGTAGTCGTCGCCGCCGCCGAGGACGATCTCCAGCAACGCCGGTTCGGCGGCGACGGCCCGACTCGCCGCGGCGGAGAGCGGCAGCGCAGCGACGTCGACCTCGGCCGCGGTCTGCGATCCGCGGCACATGCGCGTCAGATCGAGGCCGAGGCCGTCGGAGACGTCCATGGCGGCGCGGGCGTCGGCGAGAATCGCCGGCGCGAGGGGAAGGCGCGGTTCGGGAAGGAGGTAACGGCGGGCGAGATGGGCCGCCTCCGTCTCGTCGAGCCGCCAGCCGGCGGCGCGCGCCGGCGCGGTGCGGGCGATGAGGCCGAGGGCGGCGTCGCCGAGGGTCCCCGAGACGTAGATCCGATCGCCCGGCCGGGTGGCGGCACGGCGCACCATGCGGCCGTGCGGCACCGCGCCGAAGACCGAGATCGAGACGATCAGCCCGTCGGGCGAGCGGATGGTGTCGCCGCCGTAGAGCGAAAGGCCGTAGGTCTCCTGATCGGCGGCGAGGCCGGCGGCGAATCCGGCGAGATCCGCTTCGCGCCAGTCGGCGGGGAGCGCCAGGGTGAGGAGATACCCGATCGGCGTGGCGCCCTTGGCGGCGAGATCGGAAAGATTGACGCGTAGCGCCTTGCGGGCGACCGCCCCCCAATCGTCTTCGGCGAAGAAATGGACCCCGGCGGCGACCGCGTCGGTCTTCAGCACCAGATCGCAGCCGGGCGGCGCCGTCAGTTCGGCGCAGTCGTCGACGAGTGCCAGAGCGCCGGCATCGCGCGCCAGCGGGCGGAAGAAACGGGCGATCAGATCGTCTTCGTCGGGGCGGGTCGATCCCGGCACGGGCGGCTTCCTGTCGCGGTCGAAGAGCGCCGCCCTCCTCCGATAGACGATCGCGCCGACGGGGTCGAGGCCGGGCGGCGGCGCCGTTTACCGACTGTTTGGGTTACTCGGAGAGAGCCCCATGAAAATTACCGATTGTTCGGGGTTGTCGGGAAAGATCGGCCACGGATGACGCGGGACACGACGGAACGGTCGGCCCGCGAGAGGACGAGGCGCCGTAGTCCTTCGGGATCGGCGCCGGGGACGAAGGGAGACTGGGGATGTTCGGGCTCGCCATGAAGAAGAAGGCCGCCGTTTCCGTGGCGGTCGCAGCGGCGACGCCGAGCGCGGCGGAAGAACGCGCCCGCGAGGCGGAAGCGTCGGCCGACACGCTGGCGCGCATCGTGCGGATTTCCGAGGAGGTCGCGGCGCAGACCGCGGCGCTCGACGCCACCGCCTTCCGCGGTCTGGTCGAAGCGCACGCCGACGCCAGGCGCGCGGCGCTGAGGGCCGAGGAAGAGGCGCGCCGCGAGGCTCGGCGGGCGCATGTCGCGCGGATGTGCGAGGAGCGGCTCGACGAGGACGCCTGGCGCTCCAAGCTCGAGCGAGCGCTCGAAGCGGCGGCGCGCGGCGAGAAGGAATATCTCCTCGTCCGTTTCCCCTCGGAACTGTGCGAAGACGGCGGCCGCATGATCAACGCGCCCGACCCCGAATGGCCGTCGACGCTGCGCGGCCCGGCGGCGGACGTCTACGTCCGTTGGCGCGACGAATTGAAGCCGCGCGGCTTCGGTCTGGTCGCCCGCATTCTCGAATTCCCCGGCGGTTTTCCGGGAGACGCCGGAATCATCCTGACGTGGTGAGCTTTCGCAGGATCCTCGATTCGCGACAGACGACGGCCCGCCCGAAAGGCGGGCCGTAGGTGTTTCAGCCTTCGAATTCGGTCGTCCGCAGGGTGCGGGCGATCTTGTCGAGGACGGCATTGACGATGCGCGGTTCGTCCTCGCCGAAGAAGGCCTTGGCGACGTCGACGTATTCGGCGATGACGACGCGCGCCGGGATGTCCTTGCGCTTCAGCAGTTCGAAGGAGCCGGCGCGCAGGATCTCGCGCAGCGTCACGTCGATGCGCTTCAGCGGCCAGCCTTCGACGAGGGTGGTGTCGACCCGCGGGTCGATGTCGCGCTGGTAGGCGACGACGCCGGCGACGATCTCGCGGAAGAACTCCGGATCGGCCTCGCGATAGGTGTCGCCGTCGATCTCGCGGCCGAGCCGGAAGTTCTCGAATTCGGTTACGACGTCGCCGAGTTCGGTGCCGGCGATCTCCATCTGATAGAGCGCCTGGACGGCGGCGAGCCGCGCCGCGCCGCGCTTGTTGGCGGGCTTGGCGTCGCGGGAGGCGGCGGGTTTCGTGTCGGTCATGGCGTCACAGTCCGAAGCCGCGGCGCAACGCGATCATCGACAGCACCGTCGCGGCCGCCGCGCCCCCCTTGTCGAGGCGCTTGGCGTCGGCGCGCTCCCAGGCCTGCTCGTCGTTCTCGACGGTGAGGATGCCGTTGCCGATGGCCAGCGCTTCCTGCACCGAGAGATCCATCAGGGCGCGCGAGCTCTCGTTGGCGACGATGTCGTAGTGGCCGGTGGCGCCGCGGACGACGCAGCCGAGGGCGACGTAGCCGTCGTAGTCGACGCCGGCGTCGGTCTCGTCGGCGGCGACGAGAGCATAGGAGATCGCAGCCGGGATCTCGAGCGCGCCGGGCACGGTGACGGTGTCGTGGTCGACACCGGCGGCATCGAGCACCGCCACGGCGCCGGCGTGCAGGGCGGCGACGAGCTCGGGATTGAAGCCGGTCCGGACGATCAGGACGCGAGCGCCCTCGACGGCCTCCCGGTCGAAATCGGGATGGTGATGCTGAGTGGACATGGGTCGATGCGGTCCTCTTTCGAGCCGCGATCAATGAAGGATGGGGCGCGGAAAGTCCAGCACGGGGTGCCGAGCCGGTGTCGGGCGGTACCCGGCGGTCGGAACACGCGGGCCTTCCCCGTCACGGAACCGACCGTCAGCTTCGATTCCGATGATCGCAAATGATCGCTCCGGTTGTATTTTTTACCCGTAAGTATGTTCATGGCGGTATCACCGACCCGGAGATCATTTTTTGTGATACAATAATTGTCGGGGCCTGCGGATCGTGCTATCCGGTAGAGTGGAAATCGGCTGCGATCCGGCGAAACGGAAGAAGACGCTCGAGGAGCGTGGTCTCGATTTCTTCGATGCTGCGATCGTGTTCGCCGGACCGACACTGACGCTCGAGGACATCCGTAGGGATTATGGCGAGCTTCGCTTCCAGTCCTACGGCCTGCTGCGAGGACGATGGGTGCAAGTCGTCTGGACGCCACGCCGAGAGATCCACCACGTCATTTCGATGAGGCACTGCCATGAGCGGGAAATCCGCAGGCTCGAAGCCCACTTGGGTCGATCCGGATGACGGCGTCGAATGGACCGACGAAATGTTCGGTCACGCCGAATTCGCCGTCGGCGGAAAGGTGGTCCGACCGGCCACCGGCAAGATCGGGCTTTCGAAGCGGGGAAGACCGAAGCTCGTCGTCACCAAACAGCAGGTCTCGGTACGCCTCGACCCGGACGTTCTCGCTGCGCTCCGGTCGCTCGGACCGGGCTGGCAGGGACGTATGAACGACGCGCTCCGCGAATGGCTGGCGAAGCGCTGATGCGTGTTCGAAACGGAGAGGAGCCCCCCTCCCCTCACTCGCCGGCTTCGGCGTCCCGGAGCCGCGCCACGTATCTCGCCATCAGGTCGATCTCGAAATCGACGCGGTCGCCGGTCTTCCGCTCGCCCCAGGTGGTGACCGCCAGCGTGTGCGGGATGATCTGCACGGTGAAGCAGTCGCCGTCGACGGCGTTGACGGTCAGCGAGGTGCCGTCGAGGGCCACCGAGCCCTTGGGCGCGACGTAGCGGGCGAGGTCGTGGGGGACGCGGAAGCGGAACACCGCCATGTCGCCCTCCTCGCGACGCTCGTCGATCACCGCGATGCCGTCGACATGGCCGGTGACGAGGTGGCCGCCCATCTCGTCACCGAGTTTCAGCGAGCGCTCGAGGTTGACGTGGCCGCCGACCTTCCACTCGCCCATGGTGGTGACGCGCAGCGTCTCCGGGCTCGCCTCGACGTCGTGCCAGCCGCGGCCGTCGGCAAGGCGGCCCTTGTCGATCACGGTGAGGCAGCAGCCGGCGTGGGCGATCGAGGCGCCGAGGTCGATGGTGTCGGGGTCGTAGGTCGAGGCGACGCGCAACGTCACCCCGACTTCGCGGGGCTTCAGGGCGACGATCTCGCCGACGGCGGTGACGATCCCGGTGAACATGTCGCTTCTCCTTGTCCAGCGGCGCCGCTTCGGGTCGGCGGCCGCGTCAGTCGTGGTGCGGCGCGAGCCGGCGAAGATGGATCAGCCGGTCGGGACCGACGGCGGCGCGGTCGATCACGGCGAAGCGGCCGGTCGACGGCGCGAGAGCCGCTTCGACCACCGCCGGCAGGGCGAGCCCGTCGGCGCCGACGAGGGTCTCGCTCTCGAACAGGACGATGTCGTCGACGAGATCGCGCTCGACGAGGGTCGCGGCGATCTCGGCGCCGCCTTCCACCATCAGATTGCCGATGCCGTCGGCGGCGAGGCGCGCGAGCGCCGCTTCCGGGTCGATGCGGCCGTCGCGTCCCACCGGCACCGCCACGACCTCGACGCCGAGGCCGGCGAGGACACGGCGGCGCTCGGGATCCGCATGTTCGCCGACGAGGAGGCGTACCGGCGCGTCACGAGCCGTCGTCGCCAGCCGGCCGGCGGCGGGAAGACGGGCGGCGCCGTCGAGCACGACGCGCAGCGGCGAAGCGGCCTCGAGGCCGGGCAGACGGACGGTCAGCGCCGGGTCGTCGATCAGCGCCGTGCCGATGCCGACGAGGACGGCGTCGGCCTCGGCCCGCAGAATGTGGGTGCGGGCGCGGGCGAGCGGTCCGGTGATCGCGACGTTCGCCGCGTCGCGGCGGCCGAGCTTGCGGTCGGCGGAAACGGCGAGTTTGAGGAGAACCCGGGGGCGGCCTCGTACGACCCGGGAGAGATGGCCGGAAAGCCCGTCGCGCGCCTCCTCGGCGCCCACACCTTCCACCACTTCGATGCCGGCGGCGCGCAGCTTGGCGAAGCCGTGGCCGGCGACGCGCGGATCGGGATCGCCGAGGGCGACGACGACGCGGGCGATGCCGGCGGCGACGATCGCGTCGGTGCAGGGCGGGGTCTTGCCGTGGTGGGCGCAGGGCTCGAGCGTGACGTAGAGGGTGGCGCCGCGCGCCGCCGCGCCGGCTTGTGCCAGCGCCTGCGGCTCGGCATGAGGACGGCCACCGAGCGCCGTGACGCCGCGGCCGACGACCCGCGGACCGCCCTCCCCCTTCGCCACCACGAGCGCACCGACCGACGGGTTCGGTGCGGTGAGGCCGAGATGGCGGCGGGCGAGGCGGACGGCGGCGCCCATGAAACGGTGATCGAGCGCGGTGACGGTCACGGCGCTGCGGCTCCTCGGCTCCCCGCGCCGCGGCGGGGGATCATCGGATCGGGCTCTCGGCGGTGGTGAGTTCGCCGAGCAGGGTCTCGAAGTCCTTGGCCTCGCGGAAATTGCGATAGACCGAGGCGAAGCGGACGTAGGCGACGTCGTCGAGGTTCTTGAGACCCTCCATGATCGATTCGCCGATCTGCTCGGAGGTGATCTCCGGTTCGCCGAGGCTCTCGAGCTGACGGACGATACCGGAGACCATGCGGTCGATCCGATCCGGCTCGACCGGGCGCTTGCGGCAGGCGATCTGCACCGACCGCATCAGCTTGTCGCGATCGAAGGGCACCCGGCGGCCGGAGCGCTTGACCACGGTCAGCTCGCGCAGTTGCACCCGTTCGAAGGTGGTGAAACGGCCGCCGCAGGACGAACAGATGCGCCGCCGCCGGATCGCCGTGCCGTCCTCGGTCGGCCGGCTGTCCTTCACCTGGGTGCCTTCACCGCCGCAATAGGGGCAACGCATCGCCGTTTCTCCCGCGGGACCGAGTCATGGCCGGCCTCGTGACGACGTTTCTACACGAGGAGACGGCGCGGTGGCGAGAGCCGGCGTGCGCGGCGGGGGACGAGCGACGATGGGGCGTTGACCGGCTTTCGCGCCGGGTGGATGCTGCCGCCGGAGACGACCTCGGCCGGCATCGGCCCGCCCGAGGCGACGACCGACACGGGACCCGCCATGAAGCTCCGCTCCATTCTCCTCGCCGCCGCCGCGTCGGCGCCGCTGATCCTCTCGAGCGCCACCGCGTTCGCCCAGGCGGTCGAGCCGCTCGAGGTGACGCTGCTCGCCATCAACGACTTCCACGGCAACCTCAAGCCGCCGGGCGGCGGCATCAAGATCAAGGATCCGGCCGACCCGGCCAAGACCGTCTCGGTCCCGGCCGGCGGCTCGGAAGCGATGGCGACGCTGGTCAAGGAGAAGCGCGCCGCGGCCAAGAATTCGGTGTTCGTCGCCGCCGGCGACCTGATCGGCGCGACGCCGCTGCTTTCCGCGCTCTTCGCCGACGAGCCGACGATCGAATCGTTGTCGGCGATGGGCCTCGAGGTCTCGGCGGTCGGCAACCACGAGTTCGACAAGGGCGTCGCCGAACTGAAGCGCAAGCAGTACGGCGGTTGCCAGACCTCGACCAGCTGTCTGGCGCTGCCCCCCTTCGTCGGCGCCAAGTTCAAGTATCTCGCCGCCTCGACGGTCGAGAAGGACACCGGCAA
>CALMYM010000435.1 GCA_937873675.1 uncultured Alphaproteobacteria bacterium
CGGCGCTCGCATCTACGCGGCGGTCGCGCGCCTCGGTGACGTTCTGCGCGACCACGCCGGAACCATCCGCCGGCTGCAATGGGTGGTGGACGGGGTCTATGCAGCGCTGCTCCTCGTGCCACTGGCCGCGCCGCTGCCCGGCCGGGTCGACCACATCTGGAGCCACGTCACGCTCTTCGCCCAGTTCCTGTTCTGGGGCGTGTGGTGGCCGTTCGTGCTGGTGTCGATGATCCTGGTCGGCCGCCTGTGGTGCGGCGTGCTGTGCCCGGAAGGCGCGCTCACCGAGATCGCCGCACGCCACGGCCGCGGCCGGGCGATCCCGCGCTGGGTGCGCTGGCCGGGATGGCCCTTCACCGCCTTCGCGCTGACGACGATCTACGGTCAGATGGTCAGCGTCTATCAGTACCCCGCCCCCGCCCTGGTGGTGCTCGGCGGCTCGACCGTGGCGGCGATCGGCGTCGGTTGGCTGTGGGGACGGGAGAAGCGGGTGTGGTGCCGCTTCCTCTGTCCGGTCAACGGCGTCTTCCGCGTGCTGGCCAAGATGGCGCCGCTGCATTTCGCCGTCGACGAGGATCGCTGGGCCACCGCCCGGCGCGAGCACGTCGCCGGAGACCGCGTCGTCTGCGCCCCGATGGTGGCGCTGCCGACGATGCGCGGTTCGGCCCGCTGCCATATGTGCGGACGCTGTTCCGGCTATCGCGGCGGCGCCATCCGCTTGCAACTGCGCGCTCCGTCGCGCGAGATCGTCCACGTCGCCGGCGACGAGACCGACGCCTGGGAGACGGCGCTGATCGTCTTCGGCCTGATGGGCATCGCGGTCGGCGCCTTCCACTGGTCGGCGAGCCCGTGGTTCGTCGCGCTGAAACAGATGGTCGCCGATCTCCTCGTCGATCACGGCGTCCTGTGGCCGCTCACCACGACCATGCCGTGGTTCGTGCTGACCAACGAGCCGGCGCTCAACGACGTGCTCACCGTCCTCGACGGGGTGTTGCTCGTCGCCTACGTGATCGCCACGGCGCTCGCCGTCGGGGCGCTCGTCTCCGCCTCGCTGGCGCTCGCCACGCGCCTTCTCGGGGCGTGGTCGTGGCCCCGCTTCCACCATCTCGCCCAGGGTCTGATCCCGATCGCCGGTGCCGGCGTCTTCATCGGCCTGTCGAGCCTGACGGTGACGCTCCTCAAGAACGACGGCTTCCCCGTCGGTTGGGCCGGCCCGACCCGGGTCGCGGTGCTCGCCGTCGCCACCTCGTGGTCGCTCCGCCTCGTCGTCGGCATCGCCGGCATCCACGGCGGAACGATCGGGCGCCGCATCGCCGTCGCCCTCGCCGTCCTCCCCGCCCTCGGCGTGGCGAACGTCGGATGGTGGCTGCTCTTCGCCGGTTGGTGAGAACCCGCCTCGTCGCCCCCTCGAATGCGCGAAGGCCCGCGGAGCTCGCGCTCCACGGGCCCTCGCCCTCGTCCGACGTCGTCGCGCGAAGCCTGGTCAGGCGACCTTGCGCGGCACCAGACGTTCGCTCTTCAGGGCCTCCGCCACACCCGAGCCGCCGGCCTCGTGGTACTCGGCGTCCTCGTTGACGTTCCACACGTCCCAGATGCGCTCGTCGGCGAGGATGTTCTCCACCGTCAGCATCGCCGTCATCATGGCGTGGTCCTGATTGTTGTACTTGTGCATGCCGTTGCGGCCGACGAGATGCAGCCCCGGACAGGTCCGCTCGAGGTCGAGGCGGATCATCGCGACGTGGTGCTTGTAGTCGTCGTCGTAGACCGGATAGGCCTTGGGCTGGCGCACGACGCAGGCGTCGACCACCTCGTCCTCGTTCACCAGACCGATCTGGGCGATCTCGCGCTTGGCCAGCGCCACCAGATCCTCGTCCGACGCCGTCCACATGTCGTCGCCCTCGAAGCAGAAATACTCGAGGCCGAGGCAGGCGAGGTTCGGATCGGGCACCATCTCCGGCGACCACGAGCGGAAGTTCTGGACGCGGCCGACCTTCACCGCGGGGTCGTGGATGTAGATCCAGTTGTCGGCGAAGAGGTCCTTGCGGGTGGTGATCAGCGCCACCGTGATGAAGTCGCGGTACTTGAGCGAGCGCGCCGAGAACAGCGACAGCGGCCGCGGCGACAGCGCGTTGCCGAGTTCGCGGATCGGCGCCGACGAGATCACGTGATACGCGGTCCAGCTCTCCTCGGACCCGTCCTCGCCCGTTGCGGTGACGGTCCAGATGCCGGTCTTCTCGTCGCGCGACAGCTTCGACAGGGTGCGGCCCATCACGATCTCGCCGCCCTGCGCACGGGTCTTGGCCGCCGCCGCCTCCCACATCATGCCCGGGCCCTTGCGCGGATACTCGAAGGACTCGATCAGGGTCTTGATGACCTCGTCGCCCTCGGCCTTCACCGTCTTGCGGCCGCGGGTGAGCGCGTTCCACACGGCGGCGCCGAGGTTCAGCCCCTTGATGCGCTGCGCCGCCCAGTCGGCCGAGATCTCGTCGCAGTTCATGCCCCACACCTTCTCGGTGTAGGTCTTGAAGAAGATGCGGAAGAGACGCTCACCGAACTGGTTGCGGACCCACTGATGGAAGGTCTTCGGGTTCTCGACGCGATTGATCCGCGCCCAGGCATAGGACAGCACGCAGGCCGCCGATTGAAAGATGCCGAGGTTGGTCAGCGCCTCGAAGGCCTTGAGCGGATAGGAATAGAACTTCTTGCCGTAGAAGATGCGGCTCGAGCGCGGGCGCTCGATGAAATCGTCGGGCAGCAGTTCCTTCCACAGCGCCACCACCTCCTTCGACTTGGAGAAGAAGCGGTGGCCGCCGATGTCGAAGAGGAAGCCCTTGTGGTTCACCGTGCGCGAGATACCACCGACGAGGTGGGGATCGCGTTCGATGACGACGACCTTCTTGCCCGCCTTGGTCAGAAGATAGGAAGAGGTCAGTCCCGCCGGACCGGCACCGATGACGAGAACGTCGGCATCCACACGCATGATACGCATCCCTCGGCCGGGTCGCCCGGCTTCTCGTGGGCGGGGACGGATCCCGCCTCGCCCTGCTCACGGTCGCCGTCACCGGGTGCGTGCGAGACGGGAAGAGGAACCCTCTCCCCCGTCGTCGCCGGCCCGGACGGTGCCGCGGCGGTTACCGAGGTCATTATGATTTTAGCGGTCCAAGAAACGGTAAACGTTCGACGTTTCCGCCGCATTCGACCGGCTTTGGTCAATCGGAGGTTAACGAGCCGCGCAAGTGCGCATAGGCCGTCGCCGGCAGGACGCGGAAGACCCGGATCAGCCCGCCGAGGCGCACCTCCTCGAGCCGGCTCGGAACGCGGCCGTCCATGAGCGCGACGAGAAGGCCGTCCGGCGCCTCGTCGCGGGCCGAAGCGGCCGAAGTCGAGGCGGTGCACAGCGCCACGTAGTCGACCCGACGCAGGTCGATCAGCGCCAACGCGTCGTCGGGCTTGGAGCGCAGGATCTTGTCGCCGTCGATGATGCCGCGCTGCATCCGGTGATAGGGCGCGGTCACGACCGAATGCGGCGTTCCCGCGAGGATCGCCGGACCGATGTTGACCTCCGCCGCGACGAGCCCGGGCGCGAGCTGCGCCAGCCCCGCGTAGTTCGAGGCGGTCATGCACGGCGCACCGGCCCCGGCGCCGGTCGCGCTCGGCGTGGTGTCGTTTCCGGTCGAAGCGACCGTCTGCTCCGCCCGCTCCGCCTTCCACGACGCCGGCGCCACCTTGGCGACGACGAAAGTGGCGAGCGAGGAGGAGGCGAGCACGGTGGCGACGAGCACCGTCACCGTCGCCGAACGGCCACGGGCCTCGGTGTCACGCGCCAGCCGCCCCGCGGCGGCGGCGATCAGCGGCAACGACAGCACGTCGGCATAGACGATGGTGCGGATCTGCAGGAGGCCGATGGCGGTGGCGAGCGCCGCGCAGACGGCGAGGATCCACAGCGGAACCGAGCGGCGCAGCGCCGGATCGCGAACGAGCAGCGCCACGGCGACCGCGGCGAAGCCGGGCACCAGCAGCGCCACCAGCGCATCCACATGATGCGCGCCGAAGAAGACGTGCCAGGGCTGGACCTCGGTGACGCCGTCGAGCCAGACGGCGCGCGCCTCCGGCAGCACCTGGGCGAAGGGGCCGCGCAGACACGTCGGTTCCGGCAGGGCGAAGGCGAAGATCGCCAGACCGCCGACCGCGGCGAGGAAGGCGAGCC
>CALMYM010000436.1 GCA_937873675.1 uncultured Alphaproteobacteria bacterium
AGCCGAACCTCAGGGCGCCCCTGGTGCTCTCGCAGGCCTTTGCCCGCCAACGCCCGGCGGCGGCCAAGGGCCTGATCGTCAACCTGCTGGACCAGCGCGTGCTGAAGCCCGGACCGACCTTCATCTCCTACGGCGTGGCCAAGGCCGGTCTCTGGGCACTGACCCAGGCGCTTGCCCTCGCGCTGGCGCCGGACATCCGGGTCAACGGCATCGGCCCGGGCTACATGCTGCCCGACGCCGGGCAGAGCGAAGCGGACTTCCGCAAGTGGGTGGAGCGCCAACCGCTGCGCAATGGCGGCACGCCGGCCGAGGCCGTGGCGGCCCTGCGCTTCATCATCGGCGCGCCCTCGATGACCGGACAGATCATCGCCCTGGATGGAGGGCAGCACCTTGCCTGACCTGGCCGCCGTCACCCTGCTGATCGAAGACCTGGAGCTGCGCATACGCGTCGGCGTCGGCGCGGCGGAGCGCTCAAAGCCACAGCGCCTGCTGGTCACGCTGAAGGCCGAGGTCACGCCGCTGGCGCCGCGCGAAGACGACGTCGCCGAGGTGGTCGACTACGGCGTGATCGCCGCCGGTCTCCGGCGCCTCGCAGCGCGGGAAGTGAAGCTGCTGGAGACCCTGGCGGGCGAGATGGCCGAGGTCGCCTTCGCCGACCCGCGCGTTCCGGGCCTCGCCCCCCATGTGTTGCCGCCGGCCGCCGGGGCGCCTGCGGCGCCCGCCTCGATGCACGACTGGCACGCCCACCGCATCGCCCTCGGCGGGCCGGAGAGCGGCCTCGACTTCGCGATCGGCGACACCTTCCCGCACGACGCCGACATGGACGACCTCTGCGGCGTCGACTTCAAGAAGGGCTGCTTCATCGGCCAGGAGGTCGTCTCGCGGATGAAGCATCGCGGCACGGCGAGGAAGCGCATCGTCATCGCCAGGGCGCTGGAGGCACGGCCGGCTTGGCCCGACGCCGGCACCGAGATCACCTGCGGCGAGAAGACCCTCGGCACGCTGGGCTCCTCCGCCGACGGTCTCGCCCTGGCTCTCGTCCGCCTCGACCGGGCGAAAGAGGCGATCGACATGGGCGACGCCATCGAGGTCGGCGGGGTCACGGTGGCGCTGGAGCTGCCGGAGTACGCGACGTTCCATTGGCCGGAGACGGCGGAGGGGTGATCCGCCGCCGAGGCGCGACGCCAGCCCGCGCGCGCCGGTCCGCCAGCGCCCGAAGTTTCCCTTAGAACCGAATACCGATCGGGTTTCGACGGAGGTGTTCCGCCACGTCATCGCGCGACGTCGGCGCGGCGAAACGGAGCAAGTCTCGTTCGACGCCGTCTGCGACATCCGACCACCGCCGATCCGTCCGACGCCGACGTCACCGCCGGTGGTCGGCGTTCCGGGCACGTCGATCGATCGGAACATCACGAAAAACTGAAATTCGATAATGCGAGAAAACATCTGATATTCCGCATATATCCGATGGGACGAACTTTTCTACATCGCTTCTGATCAGTATCGGCATCGTTGTTCGCGTTCGATTTGCGAACATTCAAATCATGCATATCTCGTATATGTTTTTGATTCGATCTCTTCTACGTGACCGACGCGGCCCCCGAATAAAATATTTGCGCTGTGTCATGGCGATCCGAGACCATCGGGACTGAACTCCCGATCGTGGAAGGAGTGTATCCCATGAGCACTTCACGCGATCGCAGAAGATCTTGGATTCTTGGACTGCTTCTAACTCTCTCGATGATCGCGACGGGAACGTCGTATGCCGCCGGACCGGGTAAGGAGGCCGGTCCATCGCGACAGGTCTCGACGGCCGACCACACGAAATTCAAGGAACTGCAAGGCCCCTTCGCCAGCGGACCGGAGGTCACCAAGGCCTGCCTGAGCTGCCACACCGAGGCGTCCAAGCAGGTTCACAAGAGCCTCCACTGGACCTGGGACTACACCAATCCCACCACCGGTCGGAAGCTCGGCAAGAAGAACGTCATCAACAACTTCTGCGGATCGCTGGCGACCAACGAACCGCGGTGCACGTCCTGCCACATCGGCTTCGGCTGGAAGGACGACAAGTTCGACTTCGCGTCGGAGGCCAACGTCGACTGTCTCGTCTGCCACGACACGACGAAGACCTATCGCAAGTTCCCGACCGACGCCGGCCATCCCGCCTACGTGCCGAAGGAATTCCCGAAGGGTAAGCCGTGGCCGGCGGTGGATCTGGTCAAGGTGGCGCAAGGGGTCGGGCAGACCAGCCGCGACACCTGCGGCGCCTGCCACTTCCTCGGCGGCGGCGGCGACGCGGTGAAGCACGGCGATCTCGACACCTCGCTCAAGGCGCCGAGCCGCGACCTCGACGTCCACATGGGCAAGGACGGCGCGAACTTCTCCTGCGCGACCTGCCACACCACCCGGGCTCACATCACCGCCGGATCGCGCTTCGCCACCAAGGCGACCGACACCGACGGCATCGACGTTCCCGGACGCGGCGACGGCAATCGCGCCACCTGCGAATCCTGCCACGGCGTGACGCCGCACAAGGGCGGCGCGCAGGCGCAGAAGATGAACCGCCACACCGACCGGGTCGCCTGCTCGACCTGCCACGTCCCCGAATTCGCCCGCGCCAAGCCGACCAAGACCCTGTGGGACTGGTCGACCGCCGGCAAGCTCGAGGACGGCAAGCCCTTCGTCGTCGCCGACGCCCACGGCGAGGCGACCTACGACACGATGAAGGGCAATTTCGAATGGGCCTCGAACGTGGTGCCGACCTATCGCTGGTTCAATGGCGACATCGCCTACACCCTCGCCGATCAGAAGATCGACGACACCAAGGTGGTGTCGATCAACACCCTCGGCGGTTCGGCCGACGATCCCAAGTCCCGCATCTGGCCGTTCAAGGCGATGCGCGGCAAGCAGCCCTACGACACCGAGAACAAGACGCTGCTGATGAACCACGTGTTCGGCAAGGACGACTCGGCCTTCTGGGGCAACTTCGACTGGGGTAAGGCGCTGGCCTTCGCCGCCAAGGCGACCAACGCGGTCTATTCCGGCAAGTACGGCTTCGTCGAGAGCGTCTACTACTGGCCGATCACCCACATGGTGGCGCCCAAGGAGAAGGCGCTGGCCTGCGTGCAGTGCCATGCCGCGAAAGGCCGACTGAAGGATCTGCCGGGCGGCTACATCCCCGGGCGCGATCGCTTCGGCTGGCTCGAGCTCCTCGGCTGGGCGCTCGCGGCGGCCACCCTCGCCGGCGTGCTGCTGCATCTCGCCGTCCGTCTCGTCTCCTCGAACCGTGCGAGGCAGTCATGAGCACCGCTGTCGTCTTCTCCCGTTTCGAACGGTTCTGGCACTGGACCCAGGCGGTGTTGGTGTTGGGGCTCGGCGTCACCGGCTTCACGGTGCACGGCTCCATCTCCTTCCTCGACTGGGGGATGGCGGCCAACACCCACACGGCTCTCGCCTGGGCGCTGATGATCCTGTGGGCCTTCGCCATCTTCTGGCACCTGATCACCGGCGAGTGGCGCCAGTACGCGCCGACCACCGAGGGGCTGGGCGCCGTGGCGCGCTACTACCTCATCGGCATCTTCCAACCCGCCGTGCACCACCCCTATCGTAAGCGGCGCGTCGCCAAGCACAACCCGCTGCAGCGGCTCGCCTATCTCTTCCTCGATCTGGTGATCGCGCCGGCGATCTGGATCTCCGGTCTCGTCTACATGTATCGCGACGAGATCGGCGGCTTCCTCGGCACGATACCGTCCCTGGCGGCGATCGCCTTCGTCCACGTGGCGGCGGCCTTCCTGATGCTGACCTTCGTCATCGCCCACGTCTACATGGCCTTCACCGGCAAGCCGTGGTGGGACTACCCGACCTCGATGATCACGGGCCGGGCGGAGGTCGTCGACTGAGATCGCAGACATGACACGACAGCGCCGGCCGCGAGGAGACTCGCGGCCGGCGTTCCTGTTCAGCGGATCGGAGGGGCGCGAACCACCCCGGGGACGTGGGGCGCGATCGCGGAGCCTATCGCGCCGATGGAGCGATGCGCTCCGATCGCCGTACCCCCATGGCCCTCGGCGGAATACGGCTTCGCCCATTCCGCCCTACGACGCTGCCGGGCACACTCGGGCGCCGATGATTCCCGCGTGAGATCCGCCCCTTGGAAACCGACCTCTACCTTCCGGTGAAGCGCCATCTCGAGGCTCTCGGCTTCGAGGTGAAGGGCGAGGTGCGGGGCTGCGATCTGGTGGCGCTCTCCGGCTCGGAGCCGGAAATCGTCGTGATCGGCGAGTTGAAGCGGAGCTTCACGCTCGAACTGGTGTTGCAGGCGGTGGGACGCACGGCGGCCCGCGACGAGATCTGGCTCGCCCTCGCCGCGTCGCGACGCGGGCGCGGGCGGGAGAGCGACGCCCGCGTGAAGAAGCTCTGCCGCTTCCTCGGCTTCGGCCTCCTCATCGTGCTTCCCGCCGGCGGGGTCGAGGTGGTGGTCCAGCCGGCACCGTGGAAACCGCCCCGCGACAACAAGCGGCAGTCACGCCACGAAGAGGGACAACACCACCG
>CALMYM010000437.1 GCA_937873675.1 uncultured Alphaproteobacteria bacterium
ACGGGAACCGCGCCTTCGGCCGCCAGCCGTTCGGCCGTGGCGCGGCCGATGCCGCCCGCGGCCCCGGTGATGAGCACGATCCGTCCAGCCAGCCTTCCCTTCATGGCTTCCTCCTCATGGACGGTAGGCGTGGCGCCCGCGCCCGAAGATGCGGTCGAGATCGTCGGGCGACGCCTCGGCCAAACGCGACTTCATCTGCGCATGGATTTCGAGCGAGCGCTTCACCGCCGGCCGCGCCTCGCAGCGGTCCGCCCACGCCGCGATGTGTGGGTGCTCGGAAAAATTGCGATCGAGGAGCGGAAAGGTCTCCCCGAGGCGCCGCGACTGGATCAGCACCCACGGAAACACCGCCATGTCGGCGATCGAATAATCGCCGCCGCCGAACCATTCGGCCTCGCCGAGCCGGCGCTCCATGATGCCGTAGAGGCGCTTCAGCTCGGTGAGATAGCGGCTCAGCGAATAGTCGTTGCCCGCCGGCGCATAGCGCTCGAAATGGTTGAACTGGCCGTTGGCCGGGCCGAGATTGGCGGCCTGGAAGACCAGCCATTGCAGCACCTCGTAGCGGGTGCGGCCCGAAGCCGGCAGGAAGCGGCCGGTCTTCTCGGCGATGTACTGCAGGATGGCGATCGATTCGAAGACGACGGTGCGCCCGTCCGGCCCGTCGGGGTCGACGAGCACCGGTACCTTGGCGTTGGGGTTGAGCGCGACGAAGTCGGGGGCGAACTGCTCGCCCGCCCAGACGTTGACCGGCTTCAGCGCGTAGGCGAGGCCACATTCCTCGAGCATCAGCACGACCTTGAGCACATTGGGTGTGGTCGAGGAATGGAGCTCGATCATTCGCGCCGCGCCTCGGGACGTGGCGTGTAGCCGTCGGCGACAATGATCGGCAGATGGGTGAAGTTCTTGCCGTCGGGAAGCCGCATCCAGGCGCCGGCGGCGAGCGCGCCGCCGTCGACGATGATGGTCGAGCCGGTCACCCATCCCGACAGGAGGTCGGACGCGAGGTAGAGCGCAGCCCCCGCCGAATCGATGCCCTCGCCGAAGCGCCCGATGGGGAACCAGCGCCGCAGATAGTCGCGGTTCTCGGGCGGCACGCGCGGCGTGGCGACGATCTGCGCAGTGTTGGTGGTCTCCGGCGCCACCGCGTTGACGCGGATGCCGTCGGCGCCGAGTTCGACCGCGAGGCTCTGGGTAAAGCCCGTGATCGCCGTCTTGAAGGCGGCGTAGACGACGGTCAGCGGGATGCCGCGGAAGGCCTCGACCGTCGAGACGTTGATGATCGACCCGCCCGCGCCGGAGCGGCGCATCAGCGGGAGGGCGGCCTTGGTGACGCGGAACATGTGCAGGAGGTTGACCGCATAGAGCGCGTCCCACTCGTCTTCCGTCGTTTCCTCGAACGGCTTCTTGATCCCGAGATAGTCGCCGACATTGTTGACCAGAACGTCGAGCCGGCCGAAGCGCTTCTCGACCGCCGCCATCAGCCGCGCGACGTCCTCGGCCTGGCGCACGTCGGCGACTTCGACGAGGTGTTCGGCGCCGGCCGCCTCGAGCGCGGCGCGCACGTCGGCCGCCCGCTC
>CALMYM010000438.1 GCA_937873675.1 uncultured Alphaproteobacteria bacterium
GCCCGTCCGGACGGCGGTGACATGATCGGGATCGCCGGCGGGGGCGGGCGGTTTCGAACGGGAGGCGAAGTCCGGGCTCGGACACGACAACGGATGGGATCACAATGACTTCGATCATCGGAATACCCAGAGAGACCTTTCCGGGAGAACGTCGCGTGGCGACGGTTCCCGAGGTCGTGGAGAAGCTGATCAAGCTCGGATTCGCGGTGAGCGTGGAGCGCGGCGCCGGTGAGGCCGCCGACATTCCCGACGCTCACTACGAGGCGGTCGGTGCGACGCTGGCCGACGGCGCCGCGGCGCTCTACGCCGGTGCCGACATCGTGTTCAAGGTCCGCGCCCCCTCGGCGGAGGAAGTGGCGCAGTTGAAGGAGGGGACGACGCTCGTCTCCTTCATCTGGCCGGCGCAG
Organism: uncultured Alphaproteobacteria bacterium; assembly: GCA_937873675.1. Lineage (GTDB taxonomy): Bacteria > Pseudomonadota > Alphaproteobacteria > Rhizobiales > Ancalomicrobiaceae > CALBKH01. The sequence continues at coordinate 408 of CALMYM010000438.1, forward strand.
AATCCGGAGCTGATGGAGCTCCTCAAGGCGCGCGGTGTCACCGTGCTCGCCATGGACTGCCTGCCGCGGCAGCTGTCGCGCGCCCAGAAGATGGACGCGCTGACCTCGATGGCCGGCATCACCGGCTATCGCGCCGTGATCGAGGCGGCGAACGCCTTCGGCCGTTACTTCGCCGGCCAGATCACCGCCGCCGGCAAGATCCCGCCGGCCAAGGTGTTCATCGCCGGCGCCGGCGTCGCCGGCCTCGCCGCGATCGGCACGGCCGCCAATCTCGGCGCGATCGTGCGCGCCAACGACACCCGCGCCGAGGTGGCCGATCAGGTCAAGTCGCTCGGCGGCGAGTTCGTCAAGGTCGACTACGAGGAAGAGGGCTCGGGCGGCGGCGGCTACGCCAAGGTGATGTCCGAGGGCTTCCAGGCGGCGCAGCGTCAGATGTACGCCACGGAAGTGAAGAACGCGGACATCGTCATCACGACCGCGCTCATTCCGGGCAAGCCGGCGCCGAAGCTGATCACCGCCGAGATGGTGCAGTCGATGAAGCCGGGCTCGGTGATCATCGACCTCGCCGGCGAGCAGGGCGGCAACTGCGAGCTGACGGTTCCGGGCGAAGCGGTGGTGCGCCACGGCGTCACCATCGTCGGCTACACCGACATGGCGAGCCGGCTCGCCAAGCAGTCCTCGACGCTCTATGCGACCAACCTGCTGCGGCTCACCGAAGAGCTGTGCAAGGCCAAGGACGGCAACGTCGTCGTCGACATGGACGACGATGCGATCCGCGGCCTGACGGTCGTCAAGGCCGGCGAGATCACCTGGCCGGCGCCGCCGCTCAAGCTTCCCGCCCCGCCGCCGCCCAAGCCGGCCGCGGCGATCGTCGAGAAGAAGTCCTCCGGCCACGGCCACGGCTCGGGCGAGCCGATGGACATGAAGTCGCTCGCCATCACCTTCGGTGTCGGCGCGGTGCTCCTCGCGCTGGTCGGCGCCACGGCGCCGGCGGTCTTCCTCGGCCACTTCACGGTGTTCGTGCTGGCCTGTTTCGTCGGTTACATGGTGGTGTGGAACGTGACGCCGTCGCTGCACACGCCGCTGATGAGCGTCACCAACGCGATCTCCTCGATCATCTGCATCGGCGCGCTGATCCAGATCGCACCCCCCGGACGTCCGAGCATCCTCATCGGCCTGATCGCCTTCGTCGGCGTGATGCTGACGGCGGTGAACATGTTCGGCGGCTTCGCCGTGACCCGGCGCATGCTGGCGATGTTCCGTAAGTGAGGAGAAGCGAACGATGTCTCTCGGACTTGTGACCGTCTCCTACATCGGAGCGACCATTCTCTTCATCCTGTCGCTGGGCGGCCTGTCGCATCCGGAATCGGCGCGACGCGGCAACTGGTTCGGCATCATCGGCATGGGTCTCGCCGTGCTCGCCACGGTGTTCGGACCGGGCGTCACCAATCTCGGCGTCCTGTTCATCGTCATCGCGCTCGGCATCGGCGGCACGGTCGGCCTCTACGCCGCCAAGAAGGTGCAGATGACGCAGATGCCGGAGCTGGTGGCGTTGATGCACAGCCTCGTCGGTCTGGCCGCCTGCACCATCGGTCTGGCGAGCTTCATCGACCCGAGCGCGCATTTCGCCACGCCGGCGGAGAAGTCGATCCACGAGATCGAAATCTACATCGGCGTCCTGATCGGCGCGGTGACCTTCTCCGGATCGATCATCGCCTTCGGCAAATTGTCGGGCAAGATCGGCGGCAAGCCGGTGCTGCTGCCGGGGCGCCATTGGCTCAACCTCGCGGCGCTGATCGTCGTGATCGTGTTCGGCTATGTCTTCGTCGGGGCCCATTCGGGCGCGGCGGCCGGCTTCGCGCTGTTCGTCATGACGGTGATCGCGCTCGCCTTCGGCGTCCACATGGTGATGGCGATCGGCGGCGCCGACATGCCCGTCGTCGTGTCGATGCTGAACAGCTACTCCGGCTGGGCGGCGGCGGCGACCGGCTTCATGCTGTCGAACGACCTCCTGATCGTCACCGGCGCGCTGGTCGGCTCGTCGGGCGCGATCCTCTCCTACATCATGTGCCGGGCGATGAACCGCAACTTCATCTCGGTCATCGCCGGCGGTTTCGGCTCGGGCGGCGGCACGGTGGCGGCTGCGGCCGACGGCCAGCCGCAGGGCGAGGTGAGCCCGATCTCGGCGGAGGAGACGGCGGAGCTCCTCAAGGACTCGAAGGGCGTGATCATCGTTCCGGGCTACGGCATGGCGGTGGCGCAGGCGCAGCACACGGTGAACGAGATCACCGCCAAGCTGCGCGAGAAGGGCGTCCAGGTCCGCTTCGCCATCCATCCGGTGGCGGGGCGCATGCCGGGCCACATGAACGTTCTCCTGGCCGAAGCCAAAGTGCCCTACGACATCGTCTTCGAGATGGACGAGATCAACGAGGACTTCCCGTCGACCGACGTCGCCATCGTCATCGGCGCCAACGACATCGTCAATCCGGCGGCGCAGGAGGATCCGGCGAGCCCGATCGCCGGCATGCCGGTGCTCGAGGTGTGGAAGGCGAAGACGACGATCGTCATGAAGCGGTCGATGGCCTCGGGCTACGCCGGCATCGACAATCCGCTGTTCTACAAGGAGAACAACCGCATGCTCTTCGGCGATGCCAAGAAGATGCTGGAAGAGGTCTCCAAGAACATCTGATCGGGGACGAGCGGGGGGCTCGGCCGCCTGCTTCTCACCGTGGAAAAAAGACGAGAGCCCCGAGATCGGTCGATCCGGGGCTCTCTTCGTATCGATGGGGCGGGCGACCCCGGCGGCGTCGCCCGGCCGATGTCGATCACGGGCAGGGCACGCGATAGCGGCGGCCGTAGTCGTCGTAGGCGACGCAGCGGCGCGGCGTGGTGGCGGCGCCGACGACGGCGCCGGTGCCGGCACCGATCAGCGCACCGGTGGCCACCGCACGACCGCCACCGCCGGTGGCGGCACCGATCAACGCGCCGGTGCCGGCGCCGATGGCGGCACCGCCGAGGGTGCGATCGGTCTGGGAGTTGGTGTTGCAGCCGGCGAGCGCCACGGCGGCGACGGCGAGGACGAGAAACTTCTTCATGTGAACCCCCTCTCGTGGGACGGCGCCCGAGGACGGGCTGCCCGGAACGGTTCGTCGCGAGCGTTCGCCCGAAAACGATCCCGTGGAGACGACATCTTCTGCGGGAAGATTCGCTCCGACGGCGTGCCGAGAATAGGCATGATCATGGCGACGGCAAGGAAACGAACCGGCAAAATCGAAGGTTCGTGGGGACGACCCGTCATGCCGGTGAACGCTTCGCCAGCGGCGGGGACGTGGATGCCGGGTTCTTCGCAGGCTTTCGTCAACCACGGCGGCCGGTGGGTCCTCGCGCCGGCCTTCTCGCGGGGGCTGGGTCGAGGCCGGCCGTGCGCCGCTCAGCGGGCGCCGGCGAGGCGGCGGACGCAGTCCTGACCGAGCTTGGAGGCCGGCACGATGGCGGCGCCGCGCTGGCAGGAGGCGAGCGCGTCCTTGCGGTCGCCGAGCTGCTCCTCGACGATGCCGCGGTTGATCCAGGCCTCGCCGAAATAGAGATCGTTGTTGAGGGCGCCGTTGAAGTCGTCGAGGGCGCCGCGCAGATCGCCGTTCTCGACCTTGAGCATGCCGCGGGCGTTGAAGGGCTCGGGGGCGGAGGCGTCGCGTTCGATGGCGGCGGAATAGTCCGCCATGGCGCCGGCCTTGTCGCCCTGGCCCTGCCGGGCGATGGCGCGATCGTGGTAGGCGCCGGGATTGCGCGGATTGATGCGGATGGCTTCCGAGAAGTCGGAGAGCGCCAGATCGACCTGCCCGAGCTGACGGCGCACGGCGCCGCGGCCGAGATAGGCGGTGTCGTAGTCGGGCTTGATGGCGATGGCGCGCGAATAGGCGTCGACCGCCAGATCGAAGCGGCCGAGGCGGCGATAGGCCAGACCCTTGTTGGCCCAGGCCTGATGGAAGTCGGGGGCGATCTTCAGCGCCTGATCGAAGTCGGCGAGGGCCGACTTGGCGTCGCCGCCGCGGGCATAGGCGGTGCCCCGGATGTTGTAGGCGTTGGCGTCGTTGGGGTTGGCGCGGATCACCTCGGTGAGCGAGGCGATGTTGGCCTGGGAGCCGGCGCCGGCGTCGGCCGACATCTGCGCCGCGCCGCCGCCGCCGGTGCCGCCGCCGTAACCGCCGTTCACCTGGCCGCAGCCGGCGAGGGCGGCGACGATCATCGCGACGCCGAGGGCGCGAGCGCCGAAGGCGCGGGGAAGGCGGTGGTCGAGTGCGGCGAGCGACATCGGTGCGGCTCCTGCATGATCGCGCGGCGGCCCGGAACATCCGGGTCCGCGGTTTCGATCGCAGGGGTCGACGACCCTCACGCGGTCGAGAAAAACGAAGAACCGTCACGCACCCACCGGCGCGTCACGGTTCCATCATCTCACGTGTCGCGACGGGCGATCAACGCTTGGCGGCGGGCTTGCCCGGCAGCAGGCCTTCGCGCTGGGCGCGCTTGCGAGCGAGCTTGCGGGCGCGGCGAACGGCCTCGGCCTTCTCGCGCGCCTTCTTCTCCGAGGGCTTCTCGTAGTGGCCGCGGAGCTTCATCTCGCGGAAGATACCCTCGCGCTGCATCTTCTTCTTGAGCGCCTTGAGAGCCTGGTCGACGTTGTTGTCGCGAACGAGAACCTGCACGCGTTCGATCCCATCTAGTAGAGTGTTCATGTTTCGAGCGGAGCCCGCTTTTCGCGACGGCGGGGCTCCCGGTTGCCCCGGCCAGCCTCCGCGATGGAAAAGAGAACCCCCGAGCAGCCCTTCCGTGCCACTCGCGAAGTGGCGGTTCCCCCCCCAGAGCGGAACCGCCGGCCCCCACCCCGCCGCCGGGTGTTCTCCCCTGCCCGCTCGCCTTCCGGAGGGCGCCGGGGCGGGTGGGAATGGCATTGGCAGAGGCAGCGGCAGTGGGGGCGGCGGGCAGGGCGGCGGGTATGCCGGCAAGCCTTCGGTCCGCTCGGGCGAACTCAACCAGGCGCGCGATTTCCCCGTGCCCGAGGGCGGGCGGCA
>CALMYM010000439.1 GCA_937873675.1 uncultured Alphaproteobacteria bacterium
GCCGTAGACGCGGGCGATGCCGTGGCCGAGGCAGGTGCCGAGCCCGACGCCGGGGATCGAGCCGATCACCGCGATGGCGCCGACGAACTCGAGATAGTGGGCGCCGACGGCGAGATCGGAATAGCCGAGCGCCTTCAAGAGACCGATCTGCTCGCGCTCGAGCGCGATCAGGCGGGTCAGCGTCATGTTGACCAGGAAGGCGGCGACCACCAGGAAGATCGGCGGCAGGATCCGGCTCATCGCCTCGAGCTGCTTCATCTCGGCGTCGAGGAAGGCGTGGCTCATCTGGTCCTTGCGCCCGTAGGCGCCGAGGCCGCCGTAGCGGGTGAGCATGCCGTCGAGACGCTGGACGACGTCCGCTTCCGACGCGTCGCGCATCAGCGCGACGTGGACGGTCGAGAAGGCGCCGGTCAGATCCCAGGCGGCGGCGAGTGCCTTCTCCGACATCCAGACGATGCCGAAGCGGCGGTCGTCGGGCATGAGATCGCCGGGACCCATGGCGTAGACGAATTCCGGCGACAGGGCGACGCCGACGATCTCGAGCAACCGCTTGCGGCCGTTGATCAGGGCGGAGAAGGTCGAGCCCGGTTCGAAGCGGTTGGCTTTGGCGAAGGGCTCGCTCACCACCACTTCGCGGTCGTCGCCGGGGGTGGGCTTGCGGCCGCGCACCATGTGCAGGAGGTCGAGGCGTTGCTCGCGCCAGTCGGGCAGCGACACCATCATCGCCGAGGCCGGCTCGACCATGCCGGGCAGATCGAGCAGCGCCAGTTTGGAGACGCGCGGCTCGACCGCAGCGACGCCGGGGATGTGGGCGATCTCGTCGGCGAAGACCGCCGGCGCGCGGGTCAGATCGGCGAAGACGTCGGCGAAGCGGTTGCGCTCGTAATAGGCGGCGCGGGTGTCGCGCAGCGAGGCGTGGGTGCCGACGCCGAGGATCAGGGTCGCCGCGCCCGCCGCCATCACCAGAGCGATCGCCAGCGCCTGTGGCCAGAGCCGGACGAGATCGCGCAGGAGTTTGCGGTGGAGGGCGCTCATGGCGTCACCAGGTGATCTCGGCCGGCGCCTTGCGCTCGGCGACGACGTTGGTCGAGACGATGCGGCCGTCGCCGAAGTGGACGACGCGGTGGGCGATCTCCTGGATGGCGACGTTGTGGGTGATGACCAGGGTGGTGGCGCCGAGTTCGTCGTTGACCCGCACCAGCGCCTCGAGCACCAGGATGCCGGTCTGGGAATCGAGGGCGCCGGTCGGCTCGTCGCAGAGCAGGACCTCCGGCCGCTTGGCGATGGCGCGGGCGATGGCGACGCGCTGCTGTTCGCCGCCGGAGAGCTGGGCGGGGAAATGATCGAGCCGGTCGGCGAGGCCGACGACGGCGAGCGCATCCTCGGCTCGCATCGGGTCGCGGGCGATCTCGGTGACGAGCTGAACGTTCTCGCGCGCCGTCAGGCTCGGCACCAGATTGTAGAACTGGAAGACGAAGCCGACGTGGTCGCGGCGATAGAGCGTCAGCTCGCGCTCGGTCATGGTGGCGAGCGGATGATCGGTGAACCACGCCTCGCCGGAGGTGGCGCGATCGAGACCGCCGATGATGTTGAGGAAGGTCGATTTGCCCGAGCCCGACGGGCCGAGCAGCACGACGAATTCGCCGCGCGCCGCCTCGAAGTCGACGCCGCGCAGAGCCTGCACCTCCACCGCGCCGGTCGTATAGACCTTGGTGAGGGCTCGGGTGAGGAAGATCGGACGGGTCATCGGGCGATGTTCGATCCCTGATCGCCACCGACCTTACACCCGCGCCTTCTGCTTGTCCCGCCGCCGGACCACGGGGTCGGCGCGGGCCGTGGCGGCGCGGGTCCGAGATCATACCAGAGGCCGAAGGCGCCGAAGCGCCCGGCCTCTGAAGACGCGCGAGTTTCTCATCTGCGTCAGAGGCATGAGAAATTCGCGTCAGGAATACCGTCGGTCATCTTCAATGGCCGATGGTATCAGTCCACCTTCACTTCGATCGTCTCGGAGATCACCGAGCCGTCGTCGTCGAGCCATTCGAACTGCAGCTTCGAGGTTTCCTCGAGCCTCAGATGGAAGGTCAGGAAGGGGTCGGCCGACACCGAGGTGAAGAAGTCGGAGGCGAAAACCTCCTTGCCGTTCGCCTTGCAGACGAACTTGTTGATGATCTTGCGCGGCAGCGTCTTGCCGGACTCGTCCTTGCGGTTGCCCGATTCCATCGGGTGCTTGAGCAGGGTCTTCACCTGGAAGACCTCGCCCTTCTTGACCGACGACGGCAGTCTGATGCGGGGCTTCTCGGCCATCTCGCGTGTCCTTCTGAACTCTTCGATCGGTCGCGGCGGTGACCCGGTGGTGTCCCCCCGGTCCGACCGCGCCGTGGTTTCCTACTCGGCTCACGAAATTCGGATTCGTCCGAATTTCGTGAGCGTTACGGCCTGACCGGCCGACGCGCGTTCGCGCTTGCCTTCACTCACGAAGTTTCGAGAAGGTCGAAACTTCGTGAGTTCGGTTTCACCTCAGCGCTGCGACGGCAGCGTCTGGATGTAGGAGAGGATGCCGCTCGCGGCTTCGCGGGGAAGGGCCATCAAGGGCGGCATCGGTTCGCCCGGATGGCCGTTGAGGATGCCGTGCAGCGCCCGCCACGGGTCGTTGGCTGCGATACGTCCGAGCGGCGGCATCGAGCGGATCTCGCGACCATCCGATCCGTGACAGGGGGCACAGATGGTGTGGTAGTGCGAGGTGAAGCGCTCCGCCTGACCGCGCGACCGACGGCTGTTGCGATCGATGACCTCGTCCATGTCGAGCTGACCGCGCGAAACGAAGTGGGGGAGGTCGAGCCGATCGCGCGGCGACAACAGCTTGGCGTAGCCGTGCAGCGGATCGGAGAAACGGGCGATGATGCGGCCGGCGTCGGCCCAGGCCATGCCTTCGATGCCCTTGGTCGCCGGCTTCTGTTCGGCCGCCGCCGCGGCGCCCGCCTTGCCGCGATAGTCCCAGCCGTGACACTCCTTGCAGCGCCACGTGGTCCGCGGCTCGACGCCCTTCGGCGGCGTGCCGGCATAGGCCGGGTGCTTGCCTTCGGGAACCTCGCGGCCGTTCTCCTTGTACCAGGTGTCGTAGAGACGGCCGCCGCGGACGATCGAGGCGAGGAGGTCGCGCGGCGGCAGCGCCTGGATGTAGGCGAGGATGTCGACCAGGGTCGCCCGATCGAGCACCCGAAGCGCCGGCATGGTGCCGTTGGGGTGGCCGTTGAGCAGGGTGTGCATCGACTGCCAGGGGTTCTCGCGGGCGACGTCGCCGAGCGGCCGAGCGTCGACCAGCGCCTGACCGTCGTTGCCGTGACAGTTGGCGCAGATGGTCTGGAAATAGACGTTGCCGTTGGGCGCCCAGCCCTTGGCGCGCAGCGTCGTCGGCTCGATGGCGTCGTCCATGACGATCTGCCCCTTGGCGACGAAGAGGGCGATGTCGGCGACGTCGTCGGGCTCGAGGAAGTCGCGATAGCGATGGGTGGCGTCGCCGAGGATCTTGGCGATCTCTCCGGGGTCGGTTCCGAACCGGCCGGAGATGCCGCCGACCAACCCGGTCATGCCGCTGCGCGGTCCGGTGCCGTCCTTGCCGCGATAGTCCCAGCCGTGGCAGTCGATGCAGCGCCCGGGAGGTCGGGTCGCGCCCTCCTGCGACCGCACCGCCCGACGGAGGCTGTCGGAGCCGATCTCCTTGGCCCAGTCGTCGTAGAGGCGGCCGCCGCGAGCGATGGCCGCGGCTTCGTCGCCGCCGGCGCGCGCGGGCGCGATCCCGATCCAGGCCGTTCCCAGTGCGGCGAGGAGCGCGCCGACGACGGCACCACGTGACAGCTTCATCTTCGTTGTTCCCGCTTCTGGCGATCCGCACCTCGCGGCGTCGGGTTCGATCCGTGTCGATCCCGAGGGATCGGCGTTCGATCGTGACCCGCATCGGCGGCGAGATCGTCGTGGTTCGCGCCTCATACCAACGGCCGAAGGTGGCGACGCACCCGGCCCTTGAAGACACGCGAATTTCTCATTTGCGTCAGAGGTATGAGAATTTCGCGTCAGGAGTACCATCGGTCATTTTCAATGGCCGACGGCATCAGTCGCCCTCGTAGCCCTGCGGCAGTTCGTGGACGATCCCCTTGTGGCAATCGATGCAGGTCTTGCCCTCCTGCATGGCCACCGGATGCTTCAACTTCGCGCGGCGCCCCTGCTCCTCGAGGTTCATCGCCCCGAAGTCGTGGCAGTTGCGGCATTCGCGCGACCCGGTCGACGACATCTTGGCCCAGACGCGCTTGGCCATGTCGAGGCGGTGGGCCTCGAACTTCTCCTGGGTGTCGATCGTCCCGAGGAGATGATGCCAGACGTCCTTCGCCGCCATGACCTTGGCCATCAGCTTGGGGCCGAAGTCCTTGGGCACGTGGCAATCGTTGCATTCGGCGCGGACGCCGGTGCGGTTCTGGAAATGGATCGTCTTCTTGTACTCGGCATAGGGCCCGTTCTCCATCTCGTGGCACGAGATGCAGAACTCCATCCGGTTGGTGTACTTCGCGAAGACGTCGAAGCCGCCGAAGAGCATCGCCATGCCGGCGGCTCCGAGCAACAGAAGTCCCAGCGCGCCGCCTGTCAGCCAGGACGGCACGAGCCATCGTTTCAACCCTGCGAACACGACACTACTCCCCCGGCCTCACGGACGGGGCGCCCCGCGCCCCGTCCGTTCGCCGTCGTTCGAGTTGGTCCTCAGCCCCAGATGTCCGCGGTGATGTTGCGGAACCAACTCTGGGCGTAGAGGACCTCGCGCTTGCGGTCCTCGTCGGAAGCATCGATCGGCGACAGGCCGCCCGACCCCTGCACTTCGGCGATCGCGTTCTTCTCGGCGTCGTAGGTGTAGACACCGGCGACGGAGAAGGCGTGGTTCTCGGCCGCGATCGAGTAGCAGGTGTTGACGTAGGCCGGGGTCGGCGCCGCCTTACCCGACAACATCGCCGCCACCGCCGCGGCGGTCACCTTGCCCTGCGAATTGGCGGCATAGCCGGACTTCGGCATGGTCGCCGCGTCGGAGCCGTCGCCGAGCACGTGGATGCCCGGGATCTTCTTCGACTCGAAGTTGGCCTTGTTGACCGGCGCCCAGTTGCCCTCGGTCAGCCCGGCGTCGAAGGCGATCTTGCCCGCCTTCTGCGCCGGGATGACGTTGATCACCGCACCCTTGACGGCGTCGAACTCGGTCTGAACCGCCATGCCGGCCACGTCGATCCCGGTGGGCTTGCCGCCCTTGGAGGCGGGGACCCATTCGATCAGGCTCTTGTCGGTGCCGAAGCCGTAGAATTTGGCCCAGGCCTGCTCGAACAGCTTCTGCTTGGAGAAGCCGTCCTTGGTGTCGAGGATGATGATCTTCGACTTGGGCTTGTGGTGCTTGAAGTACTGGGCCACCTGGCTCGCCCGCTCGTAGGGGCCGGGCGGGCAGCGGTAGGGGTTCGGCGGCGCGACCATGACGAAGACGCCACCGTCCGGCATCGCCTCGAGCTGCTTGCGCAGCAGCGCGGTCTGCGGACCGGCCTTCCAGGCGTGCGGGATCTTCTCGGCCGCTTCGGCGGTCTAGCCGGGCAGCGCGCCCCAGGCGAAGTCGATGCCCGGCGCGACGATACAGCGGTCGTAGGGGAACTTCTGACCGCTCTGGGTGGTGACCACCTTGGCGGCGCCGTCGATGCCGGTGACGAGGTCGTGGACGACCTTGACGCCGGCCTTGGCGAGACCGCCGTAGCCGAACTTCAGGCTGTCGAGGGTGCGCTCACCGGAGAGCACCTCGTTGGACATGAAGCAGGTGTAGTAGTCCTTGTTGGCCTCGATGAGCGTCACCTCGATGGAGGGATCGGCCCGGCGGAGGTACTTGGCGGCGGTGGCACCGGCCGGCCCGCCTCCGACCACCACGACCTTGGCGCCGGCGGCGCGGGCGACGTGGGGGGCGGCGAGCATGGTCGAGGTGGTGGCGCCGACACCGGCGATGAACTTGCGACGATCGATCATGAACATGTGACGAACCTCCTCGGGATCACTTGACGCCGGCGTAGTAGTGGAGGATCGGCTCGAAGGCCTCGCGACCGCCCTTGTCCTTCATCAGGGCGTCGAACTTGACCTTCTGCCGCTTCTCCGGCTCACGCTTGCCGTCGAGGAAGTCGGCGATCGAATATTGCAGGTAGGGAAGCATCTGTCCGGCGAGGACGCCGACGCCTTCGCCGACCTTGCCCTCGTCCTCGTGACAGGACTCGCAGTACTTCTTGGCCAGAGCCTTGCCTTCCTTCGCCTTGGCGGCGTCGACCTTCTGGCCGGGCCGCTGGAACGGCTTGGTCTGGAAATACTTGGCCATCGCGGCGATGTCGTCGTCGGAGTAGCCCTTGGCGATCCGACCCATCACGGTCGACTGACGCTTGCCGGCCTTGTAGTCCTTCATCGACAAGATGAAATAGTCGGCCGACAACGAGGCGATGGTCGGCGTCGCCGGACCGTTGCTCGAACCGTCGGGGCCGTGGCATCCGGCGCAGGTGTTGGCCATCATCTCCGGGCTCGCCTGTGCGAATGCGGCGGGCGCAACGCCCATGGCGCCGACCACGACGGCGACACCGAGCAGTCGATGGAAGCTCGACTTCATCATCTCGTTTCCCCCTGTTGATTCATTCTCGAATTCCCGCCGCTTTCTTTTCGAAGCGGTTCTGCGGTCGTCCCTGCGGTGGTTCTTCACCCTCCTTCGACTTCGTCCGGCGCGCCCTTCGAAGAGACCACCGGGAAACGCGGCACCACCCCTCACCGCCGCGACCGTCGATGCGCGGTTCGTCGGGGTGAACGGCTCGACCCTTTCGCACCGCAACAAAAAAACGGTGCGATCGGCCACGGCTTCCATGATCATATGATTATATATTCGACTATAAATAAAGGCCCCTTTTCATCGGAATCCCGTAAATCGAGTAATATTTCAGCTGGCGTCCGTATAGCTCCGAACCTAGTCTCCCATACCGCGCAATGCCAAGAAGCTATTCACGAATCCGCCAGAACAAACCGACTCGGACCGATGCGGCGGCCGAACACCACTCGATTTCCCCTCGGTGAGGCGCGTGACCCAATGGCAGTCGAATCGGTGGCCGGCGGCGAAATCGGGCGCGCCCCGGCGCGGCCGGCGAGCGGCCGAGCCGCCCTTCCCTCGGCGTCCGCGGCGCGCCCCTCACCTCCCGCGACAGGGCGGAGAACTGCGAAGATCTTCACGAAGGGCGCTTGATCGGCGTCGGACATATCGTAATATGATGAATTACTGAAACACTCGATCGACGAGTGAGAAGAACGAGACGGCGAAACGCCGCTTGGGGGGAAATGGGACGTCGAGGGTAGCTCCGCCGAGACGCGGGCGCAGCCGTCGTCGTGTGCGAGCCTCGCGCACGCATTCGAATCGTCCGACTTCACATCCCGACGGATCTCGCCACTCGACCCACACGTCGACCGACGTGCGTGCGCCTCTCGCGGTTCCGCCGACCCTTCGGTCGGTCGGGTCGCCGATCGGGAGACGCGAAGCGACGTTCCGCGCATCCTCGGGGGAGGGACTACCACATGACCACGATCGACCGCCGTCGCACCCTGGCACTCGGCGCCGGCCTCGCCTTCTTCGCCGCGGCGCCTTTCGCCGTCGGCCCGGCGCTCGCCGCCAACGACACGGCCGAGATCGCCAAGGCCTTCCTCGGGGGCAAGGAACCGATCAAGGGCAAGCTCACCGTCGACCTGCCGGAGATCGCCGAGAACGGCGCCACCGTGCCGATCGCCGCGTCGGTCGCCAGCCCGATGACCGACGCCTCGCACGTCACCGAGGTGCTGGTGTTGGCCGAGGCCAACCCGAGCGCCAACGTCGTGCGCTTCCGCTTCACGCCGTCCTCCGGCAAGGCGGACGTGTCGCTGCGCATCCGCCTCAACGCCACCCAGAACGTCTGGGTGCTGGCCAAGACCAACGACGGCGAAGTCTATCTGGAAAAGAAGATGGTGAAGGTGACGCTCGGCGGCTGCGGCGGCTGAGGCATCGAACCACCACGCGGCCGCGGCTCCTCACGTACCGGACGGGACCGAGGAGCCCGCGGCGAGACCGGGAACAACGACAATCGAAAGAGCGCGCCGGTCCGAACGGACGGTTCGACGGTGCTCCGATCCATCCGAGGGGGATCCGCATCCATGGAGAATCTGCGTAGCCTGATCGCCGAGAACGCCGCCGTCGCGCTGGCGTTGGGCGGTCTGATCATCGGTATCGTCTTCGGCGCCGTGGTGCAGCGGACCAACTTCTGCACCATGGGATCGCTGTCCGACATGATCAACTTCGGCGACGGCCGGCGCTTCCGGTCCTGGTGGCTGGCGACCGCGACGGCCATCGTCGGCGTACTGCTGCTGCGTGGACCGGGTGGGGTCGACCTGTCCAAGGCCATGTATCTGTCGACCAACCTCGACTGGGCCGGTGCGGCGATCGGCGGTCTCTTGTTCGGCTTCGGCATGGTGTTCGGCGGCGGCTGCGCCAGCCGCAATCTGGTGCGTGCCGGCACCGGCGACCTGCGGTCGCTGATCGTGCTGATCGTCATCGCCATCTCCGGCTACGTGGCGATGGGCGGCCTGCTCGGACCGACCCGCGCCGCCATCTCGTCGGCGACCTCGATCGACCTCGCCGGGATGGGCATGGCGAGCCAGAGCTTCGGCGCCTTCCTCGCGCGCTTCACCGGCGTCGCGCCGGCGAGCGCGGAGACGATCATGGCGGTCGTCATCGCCCTCGTCATCGCCGTCTACTGCTTCGCCCACGCGCCGTTCCGTTCGTCGCCGGTGCACATCGTCGCCGGCGTCGGCGTCGGCCTGTGCGTCGTCGCAGGTTGGGCGCTGACCGGCCTCGCCTACGACGAACTGGCCGACGTGCCGGTGGTTCCGGGCTCGCTCAGCTTCGTGCGCCCGGCCGGCGACACGCTGGAATGGATGCAGCGCTACACCGCCATCCCGATCCCGAACTTCGGCGTCGCCACCGTGTTCGGCACGATGATCGGCGCCTTCCTGATGGCGGCGATGCAGGGCAAGCTCAAGCTCGCCACCTTCTTCGACGTGTCCGATACGCTGCGCAATCTCTTCGGGGCGATCCTGATGGGCATCGGCGGCGTGGTGGCGCTGGGCTGCACCGTCGGTCAGGCGGTGACCGGTGCGTCGACGCTCGCCGTCTCCTCGTTCATCGTCTTCGCCGGCCTCATCTTCGGCGGCATCGCCGGCATGAAGGTGCTGGAGAACCTGGACTGAGACCTCCGCCGCGTCGGGCGGGACACCGCCGGACGCCGCACCCCGGACGGCGAAACCCGCCGCGTCCCTCGTCGGCCGCGGCGGGATTTTCACGGGTCCGTTGCCCGGTATCAATGCGCCGGGTCGAACGACGTGTTCTCCTCCTCGCCATCACGGTGAGGAGAAGCTCGATGGCGGATCGCCTCCCGTTCCGGTTCGTGGCGCTCGTGCTCGTATGGCTCGCGGCGCTCGGGATGGCCCTCGCCCCGCAGCCTGCGGGTGCGGCGGACGAGGCCGCGGTCACCGTCCACATCTTCTGGCAGAAGGGCTGCCCCTACTGCGCCGACGCCAAGGCGGAACTGGCGCGGATCCTCGCCGAGCGCCCGGGCGCGCGGCTCGACCCGATCGAACTCATGGCGAACGACGGCGACGACGCGCTGTTCGCCAAGGTCTCGGGGCATTTCGGCATCGGCCAGCCGGCGGTGCCGCTGGTGATCATCGGCGAGCACGTCTTCCTCGGCCATGCCGACGACGGCCCCAGCGGTCGCGCCTATACGGCGGCGATCGACGGCTGCCTGCGCGAGGCCTGCCTCGACGTGGTCGCCGCGTTGCGCCGAGGCGAGAGCCCGCCGCGACCACCACCCTTCGTCGACGAGGAGAGCGCGGCGGTCTTCGTCCCCGACACCGTCGAGGTGCCGTTCTTCGGCACGGTGCGCACCCGCGACCTGTCGCTGCCGGCGCTCACCGTGGTGCTGGCCGCCGTCGACGGCTTCAACCCCTGCGCCATGTGGGTGCTGGTCTTCCTGATCGGTCTGCTGCTCGGGCTCGAGAACGAGCGACGCATGTGGTGGCTGGGCGGCGCCTTCCTCCTCGCCACCGCGGCGATGTATTTCGCGGTGATGGCGGCGTGGCTCGAGTTGGTGCTGGCGATCGGTACGGCGGCGTGGCTGAGGCTCGTCGTCGGCGTCGTCGCGGTCGCGGCCGGCGGCTGGTTCCTGTGGGAGTTCAAGGCGAACCCCGATGCCGCCTGCCGGGTCACCGACGCCGACCAGCGGGCGCGGCTGATGACGCGGTTCCGTCGGGTGGTGGCGGAGAGCCATCTGCTGCCGGCGACGATCGGCATCATGGCGCTGGCGGTGGCGGTGAACTTCATCGAGCTCATCTGCTCGGCCGGTGTGCCGGTGGTCTACGGGCAGATCCAGGCGATGTCGGATCTGACGCCGGCCGCCCACTACGCCCATCTCGCCCTCTATCTGACGGTCTTCATGTTCGACGACGTGGCGATCTTCGTCACCGCGATGGTGGCGCTCCGGGTCAGCGGGCTGACCGGCGCATATGCCCGGTGGTCGCATCTGATCGGCGGCATCGTGCTCCTGGCGCTCGGCATCACCATGATCTTCCGACCCGAATGGTTGGGCTGAGCCGGCCCGCGACATCGTGGCCACGGGGCGACGTTCGTCCGAACATGGCGTAGCCATAGGAGAGGCGGAGAATCGACACGATCGGCCCCTCACGATGGGGCCGTCCGGGAGGAAACGAACCGAGCGGCCGAAGCCCGGTCCCCGGCAGACAGGAGAAGCGACCATGGCCGTCACACCTCTTCGCACGACCTCGCCGGCGGACCGCGCCTCCCTTCCCGGCCGCGGCCTGCTGCTCGCCTCCACCGTCTTTCTCGCCGGGTCGCTCGGCGCGAGCGCGGCGGAACTGCCGCTGAAGCGCGTCGTCCTGTCGACCTCCGGTCTCGCCCAGTTCACCCACGCCGGGCCGGTGACCGGCGGGTCGACGATCGACCTGCCGGTCCGCCTCGATCAGGTCGACGACATCCTCAAGAGCCTCACCGTGTTCGATGCGCTCGGCGCGGTGGGAACCGTGTCGCTGCCGGGGCGCGAGCCGCTCGACCAGCTGTTCCGCGATCTGCCGTTCGACGCCAAGGCGCTCGACGGGCCGCTCAGTCTGGTCAACGCGCTGGTCGGCGCCGAGGTCGAGATCAAGGGGCCGGTCGACGCCCGCGGCCGAATCCTCAGGGTGACGCGCGAGACCGTGCACACGCCGGAAGGCCGCGACGCCACGGTCCGGCACCGGCTGTCGCTGATCACCGATCGCGGCATCGTCCAGGCGGTGTTCGAGGACATCACCTCCCTCACCTTCACCGACCCGCAGACGCGGGCGCAGATCGATCGCGCCCTCACCGGGCTGATGGAGAACCGCGCCAAGGACCGGCGTACCCTGTCGATCGGACTGACCGGCAAGGGCGAGCGCGAGGTCGGCGTCGGCTACGTCGTCTCGGCGCCGATCTGGAAGACGAGCTGGCGCCTCGTCCTGCCGAAGGACGACGCCAAGGGGGGCAAGGGTGCCAAGGCCCGGCTGCAGGGCTGGGCGGTGCTCGAGAACCTGACCGGCGGCGACTGGAAGGACGTCGATCTGACGCTCGTCTCGGGCAATCCGGTGGCGCTCACCCAACCGCTCTACACTTCGGTCTACGGCAAGCGCGAGGAGGTGCCGCTCGCCGGCACCACCGCCCCGTCGATCGTCGCACCGCCGCCGCCGCGGATGGCGCGCAAGTCGGCGCGGCCCGGCATGGCGCCGAGCGCGATGCAGGAGATGGCCGGACGCGCCCAGATGGCCATGCCGGCACCCGCCCCGGTCGGCGTCGCGCCGATGGCGTCGATCGCCGACGCGGTGGCGACGGAGGCGGAGGAGGCGGCGACGCAGATGCTCTACCGCTTCCCCTCCCGCATCTCGCTCGCCACCGGCCACACCATGATGGTGCCCTTCGTCGACCGCGAGATCGGCGTCGAGCGGGTGTGGCTCTATCAGCCCGACCTGCACGAGAAGCGGCCGTTCGCGGCGGCGCGTCTGATCAACGACGGTGACACGGGCCTGCCGCCCGGCATCGTCACCGCCTTCGAGACCGGCGGCGACGGCGCCACCAACCACGTCGGCGACGCCCTGCTGCCGCAGTTGCCGCGCGGCAGCCAGAAGTTCGTGACCTTCGCCCTCGACACCAAGACCGAGGTCCGCCGCGAGGACAAGGGCGTGCGTCGCACCGTCCTCGGCACCGCGGTCGACGGCAAGCTCACCACCACGATCAAATCGCGTCAGGTGATCGCCTACGAGGTGACGGCGCCGGCGGACGAGGATCGCGACGTGCTGGTCGAGGAGGAGCGGCCGACGGGCTGGGCGCCTGCGGCCGAGATCACCGACGTCGAGACGACGCCGACGGCGCTGCGCCGCCACATCCGTGCCGCCAAAGGCACCACCGCCAAATCGGAACTGGCGCTGGAGCGCATCGACCACCAGATCGTCACCCTGACGACGCTCGCTCCGGAGGAGATCCTGGCGCGGGAGAGCGGGCTCTCCAACGAAGGGCCGGCGCTGCGTCAGGCGATCGGCCAGCTCGCCGAAGTGGTCGGCGACATCACCCGGGCGGAGGGGCAGAAGGGGCGGATCGACCTCGAACGCCGCAAGATCGGCGAGGATCAGGAACGCATCCGCAAGAACCTCGCCTCGGCCGGCCAGTCCTCCGATCTCGGCCGGCGCTATCTCGACACGCTGCGCAAGCAGGAAGACCAACTCGCCGAACTCGCCAAGACCGATCAGGCCCTCGACGACACCATCGCCGCCAAGCGCAAGGCCGCCGAGGAGATCGCCCGCAAGCTGAAGCTCTGATCCCCGGCTCGTGAAAGTCGGACAGGTCGGACCTTCGTGAGTTCGGTAGGAGCACATCCGGGCGGCCCACATCCGCCCTCCCCTCGCCTCGCTCTCGAAGCCGGCGGTGGACAACACCGCCGGCTTCGACCACCTTCGGCCACCGGTTCGCGGCGGAGGGAGAGGCATGGCGGTTCGCACGATCGTGACCCACCCCGACCCGCGCCTGAAGACCCCGGCGACGGCGGTGGACCACTTCGACGCCGAGCTCGCCGATCTCGTCGGCGATCTCCTCGACACGATGCGGGCGGCGCCCGGGGTCGGCATCACCGGGCCGCACATCGGGGTGATGCGGCGAGTGGTGGTGCTGGAACTCTCGGCCGAGGACGGGGTGCGGGTCTACGTCAACCCGCGGACGATCGAGGCGTCGGACGAGACCATCCGGTACGTCGAAGGCAGCGTGTCGATGCCGGGGATCGTCGACGACGTGGAGCGGTCGGCGCGGGTGCGCATCGCCTATCAGGATCTCGCCGGCGCCCCCCACGAGGAGGAGGCCGACGGTTTCCTGGCGGTCTGCCTGCAGCACGAGATCGACCAACTCGACGGCATCTTCTGGCTCGACCGGCTGTCGCGGCTGAAGCGCGACCGGGCGAACAAGCGATGGGACAAGCTCCGCCGACAGGCGGGGCGATGATGGAGACCATCGCGGCGCGGCGACGACCGGCGCCGCGACGAAGGAGAAGAGCATGAGCGACGACGAAGCCCTCACCCGCCGTCTCGAAACGGTGGAGGCGGCGCTGGCCCACCAGGAGCGCACCATCGCCGATCTCGATCGGGTGGTGCTCGATCAGTGGCGAAAGATCGAGGAACTTTCGCGCCAACTGTCGCGGCTGATCGACCAGATGCGCGAGACCGAGGGACGGCTCGACGCCGTGGCTCCGCCCGAGCCGCCACCTCCGCATTATTGACGAGGGTCGAAATCACGAGCACCGTACGCCGCGACGATATATAATTTCAGTCAACCTGTAGGAATTGCGGCAATTTCCAGAGTTCTCGGGGTCGGTGCAACTCCCTATCGACAAAAGTGGCTTTCCGGGTCGAAAATAGAAAAGTCGCAGAAATCAAGATCAGAATATTGCGACACGTGGAAGGAGACGAACATGCCCGAAGCGACGCGCTCGTGGCGGGGCTCCACTTCCGCCGCCATTCCATCGAGACAGCGACGAGCGAGGCTGATACTCGCCTCGACGATTTCGCTGGTAGCGATCTGCCTCACGGCTCCGGCCGTGTGGGCGCAACAGACGATGCAGCCCGGTGAGGCCTTCCTCACCCGCTTCTCCGGCGTGACCGCCGGAGCCGCCGGCGCGGCGATCAACCCGTCCGGCACGGTCGGCAGCATCGTCGACATCCGTTCCCCCGGCCGCCCGCCGCAGGGCGAGCACTGGGTGGACGAACCGCAACATCGGCCGGTGACCGCCGCAGAAGTCGGCCAGGTCTTCGGCGTGGTGCTCGACGGCGCCAGCCCGCCGAACATCTTCCTCTCCGCCACCTCGGCCTTCGGCCTCCACACCGTCCAGGGTGGACAGTGGATGCCCGGCATGTGGGGTCCCGGCGGTGGTCCGGGAACCATCTGGCGGATCGACGCCGCCGGTGGACGGGCGCAGCCCTTCGCCGACGTCCGGCTCAACGGCCGGCCGAACAGCGGCGCCGCGCTCGGCAACATGGCCTATGACAAGACCGTCTCGATGATCTACGTCTCCGACATGGAGACCGGCATGATCCATCGGATCGACGCCACCTCCGGCGCCGACATGGGATTCTGGGATCACGGGACCGCCGGTCGCGCCAAGTTCATCGACGTCGAGAGCGGACAGAGCACCAGCCTGCCGCCGATCGCCTTCGACCCGGCTTCGCGGGCCAAGGTGAGCGACTGCGCCGCCGGTCCGTTCGACAAGACGCCGGCGTGCTGGAACCTCGCCCCGTCCGGACGGCGGATCTGGGGTGTCGGCGTCCGAGTGGCGCCGGGGTCGACCGATCGCCGCCTCTACTACGCGGTGTGGAGCGGCCCGGGTGCCGGTGCGAACTGGGACGGAGCCGACGAGACCGACAAGCGTAGCGCGGTGTGGTCGGTCGGTCTGACGTTCGACGGTGCCTTCGATCCGGAAGACGTCCGCCGTGAATTCGTACTGCCCGACTTCTTCGTCGAGGCGAAGGACGTCGGCCGCGCCGGTTACAGCCGGCCGGTCGCCGACATCACCTTCGACGAGTGCGCGAGCACCCCGGTGATGCTGGTCTCCGAACGCGGCGGCCATCGCAACCTCGGTCTCGGCACGCCGGAAGCCTTCGCCTATCCGCACGAAGCGCGCACCCTGCGCTACGAGATGGATCAGGCGGGCAGCTGGCAGCAGGGCGGCGGGTACGACACCGGCTTCAACCAATGGTAGAAGGACGGCATTCCGTTCATGAGAGCCAACGGCTCCGGTGGTGCGGCCTTCGGCTACGGCTACAAGACCGACTTCTCGACCATCGACCGCAACGCCCCCGGTCAGTTCGTGTGGATCACCGGCGACGCCCTGTGCTCGCCCG
>CALMYM010000440.1 GCA_937873675.1 uncultured Alphaproteobacteria bacterium
GCCCATGGCAAAGCGCTTGACCGCCGAGACAGTCGCTCGAACCATCGCGCACGGCGATCGACCCGACACGCACCCCGCCGCGGTCGGCCGTTCACCGCCGCTCCCGCGCATCGAACGACGCGCGCGCCGCGTCGATCCGCTCGCGGTTCTCCGCCGCCCAGGTCCACACCCCGCAGAAGGCCGCGCCGAGCGAGTGACCGAGGTCGGTCAGCGCATAGTCGACGTGCGGCGGCACCACGGGATGGACGGTACGCGAGACCAGCCCCAGCCGCTCCATGTCGCGCAGCGTCTTGGTCAACATCTTCTGCGAGATGTCGCCGACCGCCTTGCCGATCCGGCCGAAGCGCATGACGCCGCCCTCGGCCAGCACCTCGAGGATCAGCAGCGTCCACTTGTCCGCGACCTGACCGATGATCGCCGTCACCAGCGCCTCGACCGCCGGGTCTTCCGGCGAGGGGCTGTTGCAGGTCGGCGCGAAGAGCGAGTCGGTCTGTGTCTTGTCCATCATCCGACACTCTCCTTTCGGTAAGTATAGATATTTTGAGTGCCTTCTTACCAATGGAGAGCATGGCTCCTATTCTCTCGTCACGCAACCGAAGAAAGGGGCCACCCATGAAGTTCGAAGGCCGCACCCTCCTCGTCACCGGCGGCGCCAGCGGCATCGGCCGCGGCCTCGCCGAAGCTCTCCATGCGCGCGGTGCCAGGGTGATCGTCGCCGGCCGCCGCGCCGACCTGCTCGCCGAGGTGACGGCGGCGAACCCCGGCATGGCGTCGATGGTCCTCGACGTGACCTGCGCCGAGGCCGTCGCCGATTTCGCCGCCCGCCTGATCGCCGCCCATCCCGATCTCGACGGGGTGGTCAACAACGCCGGCATCATGCGCAAGGAGGACGTCACCACGCCCGCCCATCTCGCCGACGCCGAGGCGACCGTCGTCACCACCCTGCTCGGGCCGATCCGCCTGACGGCCCATCTCCTGCCGCATCTGATGAGCCGGCCGCGGGCGACGGTGATCAACGTCACCTCCGGCCTCGCCTTCGTGCCGCTGGCGGCGACGCCGACCTATTCGGCGACCAAGGCGGCGCTGCACTCCTACTCCGAGTCGCTGCGCCACCTCTTGGCGGGAACCTCGGTCGAGGTGGTCGAACTGGCGCCGCCCTATGTGCAGACGACCCTGCTCGGCGACTTCCAGGCGACCGACCCGAACGCCATGCCGCTCGCCGATTTCGTCACCGAGGTCATGGGGCTCCTCTCGGCCGAGCCGACCCCGCCGGAGGTGATCGTCGAGCGCTGCCGGACGTTGCGCCATGCCGCCGAGAGCGGGGCATATGCGGCGGTCTTCGCCGGCGTCAACGGCCAGCACTTCTGAGCGACGGATCGACGAGATGATACTCGGCTGATGAAATTCGGACTCGTCCGAATTTCATCAGCATTACGGCCTGACCGGCCGATGCCCGTTCGGGCTTGCCTTCACCGACGAAGTTTCGAAGAGGTCGAAACGTCGTCGGTTCGGTATGAGAGGAAAGGGCGGCTCGGCCGCCCTTTCCGCGTTTTCGCCACGAGCGGAGGGCAAGGAGGAGACCCCGCACGAGCGCCGCGACTGGCGCGCGCCCTCCCGACGTCCTACATCTCGACGACCATTCGGAGAATCGTTCGATGAAGGCGAAGACCCTCGTTTCCCTCGCGTTCGCGGCGCTTTTCATCGCGCCGCTCGCCGCGACCGCCCAGACCACCGTCGTTCCCGAGAACCGCGCCCAGATCGCGCTGTCCTTCGCGCCGATCGTCCGCAAGGTCGCCCCGGCGGTCGTCAACGTCTACGCCACCCGCAAGGTGCAACAGCAGGCGATGTCGCCGCTCTTCGACGATCCGCTGTTCCGCCAGTTCTTCGGCGGCGGCGGCATGCCGCGGGCGCGGATGGAATCCTCCCTCGGCTCCGGCACCATCGTCGACCGCTCCGGCCTGATCGTCACCAACCACCACGTCATCAAGGATGCCACCGACGTGAAGGTGGCGCTCGCCGACAAGCGCGAGTTCGAGGCCGACATCGTGCTCAAGGATGAGCGCACCGACCTCGCGGTGATCAGGATCCGCGACAAGGGCGACTATCCCTTCGCCGAGATCGGCGATTCGGAAGGCCTCCAGGTCGGCGATCTGGTGCTCGCCATCGGCAACCCCTTCGGCGTCGGGCAGACGGTGACGCAGGGCATCGTCTCGGCGCTCGCCCGCACCCAGGTCGGCGTCGCCGACTATCGCTTCTTCATCCAGACCGACGCGGCGATCAATCCCGGCAACTCCGGCGGCGCACTGGTCGACCTCCAGGGCCGCCTCGTCGGCGTCCCCTCGGCGATCTATTCCAAGTCCGGCGGTTCGATCGGCATCGGCTTCGCCATTCCCGCGACCACCGTCCGCTTCGTCGTCGATCAGGCGAAGACCGGCAACAAGGTGCGCCGCCCCTGGCTCGGCGCCACGCTGGAGAACGTCACCGCCGATGTCGCCGAGAGCCTCGGGCTGCCGCGGCCGCAGGGCGTGCTGGTCGTCGGCGTCGTCGCCGGCGGCCCGGCGGCGCAGGCCGGCCTCAAGGTCGGCGACCTCCTGCTCACCATCGACGGCCACGAAATCGACGATCCCGACAGCTTCGGCTTCCGCTTCGGCAACCGTCCGCTCGGTGGCGCGGTCAAGGTCGAGGTTCGGCGCGGCAAGACGAAGGGCTTCGTCGACATCGCCGCACTCGCCGCCCCGGAGACCGTGCCGCGCGATCAGCGCGTCATCGAGGGCTCTTCGCCCTTCGCCGGGTCGACCGTGGTCAACCTGTCGCCGGCGGTCGCCGAGGAGCTGCGTCTCGCCTTCGACCTGACCGGCGTCGCCGTCGCAGACGTCGCCGCCGGCTCGCCGGCCTCGCGCGTCGGCTTCCAGAAGGGCGACCTGATCCTCGAGATCAACGGCGTGCGGATCTCCGACACGCGCACCCTGTTGCAGGCGGCGCAGGCCGACACCTACCTCTGGCGCCTGGTCATCCAGCGCGACGGTCAGCAGGTGCGCCTCGCATTCCGTGGGTGAGTGGTGATCGGCGGCGACGCCGCCGACGAAATCGTCCGGTGGACGATTTCGAGCCACGAACGCCCCGAGCCATGCGAGGGGCCGGAAAGGGAGCGATCCGGGCGGGGCGGCCGAACGACCTTCCCGGAACCATCGAGGAACGAGTGCGATGTCCGATCTCTTCGCCGCCGCCGGTCTCGAACGCGCCGCCCCGCGGCCGCTCGCCGATCGGCTGCGGCCGAAGCGTCTCGCCGAAGTGGTCGGGCAGGATCATCTCGTCGGCCCGGACGGCACCATCTCCCGCATGCTGCGCTCCGGCTCTCTCGGTTCGCTGATCTTCTGGGGCCCGCCGGGGACCGGCAAGACCACGGTCGCGCGCCTCCTCGCCCACGAGACCGACCTCGAGTTCGAGCAGGTCTCGGCGATCTTCACCGGCGTCGCCGATCTCAAGAAGGTGTTCGAGACGGCGCGCGGCCGCCGCTCGCTCGGCAAGGGCACGCTGCTCTTCGTCGACGAGATCCATCGCTTCAACCGCGCCCAGCTCGACAGCTTCCTGCCCGTCATGGAGGACGGCACCATCGTTCTGGTCGGCGCGACCACCGAGAACCCGTCCTTCGAGCTCAACGCGGCGCTGCTCTCCCGCGCCCATGTCCTGTCCTTCAAGTCGCTCGACGAGCCGGCGATCGAGAAGCTGCTCGACCGCGCCGAGGCCGAACTCGGCCGCCCGCTGCCGCTCGACGCCGACGCCCGCGCCGTTCTCGTCCGCATGGCCGACGGCGACGGCCGCGCCGCGCTGACGCTCGCCGAGGACGTGCTGCGCGCCGCCCACGAGGGCGAGATCTTCGATGCGGCGACGCTGCAGGAGGTCGTCCAGCGGCGCGCGCCGATCTACGACAAGTCCCAGGACGGCCACTACAATCTGATGTCGGCGCTGCACAAGTCGGTGCGCGGTTCCGACCCCGACGCGGCGCTCTATTATCTCGCCCGCATGTTCGACGCCGGCGAATCGCCGCTCTACATCGCTCGCCGCATCGTCCGCATGGCGGTCGAGGACATCGGGCTGGCCGATCCGCAGGCGCTGGTGGTCGCCAACGCGGCGAAGGACGCCTTCGATTTCCTCGGCAGCCCCGAGGGCGAGTTGGCGATCGCCCAGGCGCTGGTCTATGTCGCGACCGCCCCGAAGTCGAACGCCGTCTACATGGCCTACAAGGC
This sequence comes from uncultured Alphaproteobacteria bacterium, assembly GCA_937873675.1. Lineage (GTDB taxonomy): Bacteria > Pseudomonadota > Alphaproteobacteria > Rhizobiales > Ancalomicrobiaceae > CALBKH01. The sequence continues at coordinate 4,248 of CALMYM010000440.1, forward strand.
GGCGACGCGGGTGGCGAAGGACGCGGGCTCGCTGCCGCCGCCGAAACACATCCTCAACGCACCGACCAAGCTGATGAAGTCGGAAGGCTACTCCGAGGGCTACCTCTACGACCACGACCAGCCCGACGCCTTCTCCGGCCAGGACTACTTCCCCGAAAAGCTCGGCCGCAAACGCTTCTACGACCCGCCGGAGCGCGGCTTCGAACGCGAGATCCGGAAACGGCTGGAGTACTGGGCCCGGCTGAGGCGGGAGCGGGGCGGGGGGTGAGCCGCCTGCGCGGTGCTTCGAGACGCGCTCGTCCCGAGCGCTCCTCAGCATGAGGCGCCGGTGAATGGAGGAGCGAAAACAAGCGCCTCATGCTGAGGAGGCGCCCGCGAGGGCGCCGTCTCGAAGCATCGCGCATGGCCTCGATCCGATCTCCCGCCAACCTTGCGGCGAGGAGGGAGGAGGCCGAGCCCTCTCCTCACTTCCGCTCGATCGCCACCGCCTGACGCACCTTCACCGTCACCAGCGCCGCGACGATCGCCTTGGCGAGATCGCCGGGGACGAAGGGCAGCGACACCATGAAGGCCTTGGCGAGCCCCATCTTGACGAAGAAGGCGAGCCACAGGATGCCGCAGACGTAGAGCACGACGATGCCGCCGATCACCGCGGCGAGCGTCAGCTGCGCCGTGCGCAGCCACGTCGACTTCTCCGTCGCCTCGAGCACCTGGGCCAGGAAGCCGGTGACGAAGGCGGCGAGCACCCAGCCGAAGAGGAAGCCGGCGGTCGGTCCGACGAAGACGGCGAGGCCGCCGCGTCCGCCCGAGAGCACCGGCAGCCCGAGGGCCACCAGGGCGATCACCACCAGGACCGCCGCCGCGCCGCGCCGCGGGCCGAGGACGAGGCCGGCGAGCATCACGCCCATCGACTGCAGGGTGATCGGCACGCCGCCGGCGAGCGGGATCGCCGGCACCGCACCGAGGGCGACGATGACGGCGGCCATCAGGGCGACGAGGCCCAGGTCACGGGTGGTCATGGGGATCGTACCTTTCCTGCGGCCGGTTCGCCGGCGCTCGTTGGTGTCGAATTGGCGCGTTCGGGCGGAAAGCCGCGCGCGTCGATGGCGTCGGCGAGCGCTTCCGAGCGCACGATCACCCGCACCATCAGCGGCACCGCCAGCGCGAGAACCGAGCCCTCCAGCCCCCGCGCCGCCTGCGCCTCGCGGATGGCGCGCGCCTCCTCGGCGATCAGCGGCACGAAGCGGATGGCGAGCGTCACCGTCAGCGCCGCGCGGGTGGCGTCGAGGAGCCCGAGGCGCTCGGCCGGCCGGAACAGCCGCTCGAGCACCTCCGTCAGCTCCGCCGTCGAGGTCGTCACCGTCAGCGCATGGGCGAGCAGCGCGATCGCCCCGAGCCGCAGCACCACGGTCACCGCCGTGGCGCGATCGACCATCACCCAATCGGCGAAGCCGAGGACGGCGAGCACGATCGCCGGCCCGCGCAGGTCCCGCCCGATCTCGGCGAAGCTCGCCCCGGTCGAGCGTGCCGTGGCGAGCGCGGCGACGAAGGCGGCGGCGAGGAGACCGTGATGGTCGACGAAGAAGAGGACGGTCGCCGCGATCGCGAGGCCGAGGAGCTTCGGCGCGGCGGCGGTGCGGTGGAGCGCCGAGGTCCCCGGCCGGGCGAGGGCGGCGATCATCGGCTCGCCTCGCGATAGTGGGCGAGAACCTCCGCCGCCGGCCCGTCGCGCACGATCCGCCCTGCTTCGATCAGGACGACCCGCGGGAAGTCGGCGAGGAGATCGAGGTCGTGCGACACGACGATCGCCTGTTCGGGCATCGCGTGAAGAACGTCGCGCAAGCGATTCCGGTTCTTGAGATCGAGGCGCGCCGTCGGGTCGCCGAACAGCACCGTCTTCGGCGCCATCGCCAACACCCCGGCCAGCGCCACCAGCTGTTTCTCGCCGCCGGAAAGCTCGTGGATGCGGCGGTCGGCGAGAGGCCGGATGGCGAGCCGCCCCAGCGCCGCGTCGACGCGGGTCTCCGTCTCGGCTTTCGAGAATCCGTTGTTCTTCAGCCCGAAGGCGAGATCCTCGCCGACCAGCGGCATGACGATCTGGTTGTCG